>NZ_JAGVSK010000009.1:0-20328 GCF_018283495.1 'Santalum album' aster yellows phytoplasma | reverse complement strand
TCTAAAGACAAAGGCTACGGATTTATCGTTTCAGCTGATGGGAAAGATATTTTCGTACATTACAGTTCTATTCAAACTGAAGTCTTTGGAAGAAAAACACTTAATGAAAACGACAAGGTGGAATTCACTGTTAAAGAAGGCGGCCGCGGAGCTCAAGCTGTAGATGTTGTTGTAGTTAACGAATAATTTCATTAATAATCGAACAAAGGAAGGGATGCAAATCCCTTTTTTGTTATATATATTGAGCTTTTTGGTTGTTTGTGTAATTTTGATTTGAGTTTAGTTTAAATTTAGATAATTTTATCTTTGGCGCTTTTACAAAATTTTAAATTTATTGGTTATAATTTTTGAGTGGACAAAAAGAATAAATTAATCAAAAATATGATCCATTCCAAAAACACAAATAACAAATCTAAAAATAACTTGATTTAAAAAAGGTTTTTTGAGTTAAAATAAAAATATGGGGATGTTTTGGATTTGCCAAGGTCAACGAAATTTATATAGCATATCTTGGTTACGCAAGTAAAAACGTCGAGGTTATAATAACCGGAAATAACAAACAAACTGTAACAAATACACAAGATTTTGCTGGACAAACTCCAGTTTATCAAATGAATTTTGCAAACAGTTTTTCTTCACAATTAGCTTTTGCTTAAATAAATAAGCAAAACCCGCACTTAAATTAACTTACGATTTAAGGAAGGCAATAAGGTAAGTTTTACTAATTGGGTTTGTCTTTGCTCTTTTAGCAAATATCAAAAAGACTAGTAATTTATGGATTTTGTTTGTTTTTTCATAAATTGCGAACTTACAAAATAAACTAAATATGTAGAATATATAAATTAAAGTGATTTTGTACATGGGTTCGACTCCCATCATCTCCACCAAAATAAATTATAAATTATTTGCTTGTGTTATTACGTTTTTCCCAAAAAGAATATTTTTAATCCTTGACCAAGTTAAAACTGTCTTATTAGGAATCTTGTTTTTCGGAAAAATCATAAAAGTGAGTAATGGTACGAATTTTTTCAATAATTTTGTATACCTTAACTTCACTATTAGCATTTTCAGCTCCATGCAAATGCAATAAATAATTGTGCAGTTCATTAAAGGGCAAATTACTACTAATAAAAAGGGGCAACTTTTTTTCAGCTCTATCATACAACAAAGGAAGCAAAATTTCATCACGAAACCAAGGTGTCATATTTTCTGAACCTAGGTCATCCAAAATCAAACACTTAACATTTTTTAATTGTTGCAACCTTGTTTCTAAAGTATTATTATACAAAAAATTTCTAAATTTTCTAGTTATATCAGGCATAAAAAGAAAAATAACAGAAATTTGTTTTTGAATTAATTCATAAGCTATTTTTTTCAAAAAAATAGTTTTTCCAGTATTAAAAGAACCCGACAAATAAAAACCTTTGGTAGATTTTTCAAAATGTTTAATAATTTGTTTCATCTCTTTTAACGCTTTTTGCTTAGAATCATTATCCACTACAAATTGCCTCACTAAATGAGCATCAAAATTAATGCTACTATCAAACAATTCATTTTGCGATTGCCAATGTTCCTTAAAATAAAGAGCTTGAGATTTAACAGTAGGAACCCAAACAACTCTTAAAGGATTAGTTTTTATTTCTTGGCGATTCCCATATTCATTTTCTTGATCTTTGGTGAGCAAATAATGATAAATAACTGGCAGTTCATCATCAGAGATATCTAAATTTTTGGTTTCTTCGCACTGTGCAATCATTTTCCTAATTTTTATTTTTATATCTGAAAATTCCATAAATTAATTTTTCACCTCTTTTGCTTTTGTAAAATGTTATCAAATTGAATTGATTCCTTGTAATAATAAATCATCCAAAAAATTATGACTGTTTTTTCTTTTTAAAATCTTCTAACCATTTAGGAGAAATTTGTGTTTTTTTTAAATTAGATCTAAACTTAGTTTGGGATTGGTTTTTTTCTTGTTCCATATAAAAATCATATGCTGTTTCAGTATCAAAAATCCCTTTTTGCTCCCAAGATTTTAAGATTTTTTCCAAATAAACCACTGAGGGCACAAAGCCTTTTCGTTCCAAAATATAAGTTAAAAGCACATTGACTAGCCCCGGTTCTAAATTATTTCTTTCCATAAATTGAAAAACAGTATCAGCCGCAGTGGCTTGCATATTTTTAGGACAATGATTTATAATAATTCTTTGAGTAGAATCTTTACGTTTTAGCAAAGCAATCGTATCTTGTTCATTATCTTGCGTTTTTTTCGCAAAAAACAAATTTTGATTTTGAGTATGCATCTGATAATATCTTTTTACACCTAGGCTTAATTTGGATAGTTCGATTTCGCTGGGCTTTGGAAAAGTTTTTTGATATATTTCCGAAAGTGTAGCTTCATCTAAATTATAAACTAAGCTTAATTTTTGAATAAAATCATTTGTTTGATTGCAAGTTAAAGATGGTTTTTTGAAACGTTGGGGCAATTTTTGCAAAAATAATTTATAATCAAAAGCTTTATTTAAAAACTGTCTTGGAGAAGAATTTGTTTGGTTATTGGGACAAGTAAAATCATTTGGTAAATCCATTTTTTGCACTTGAAACAAATCATCAAATTTTTTACTAATGTCTTGAAAAGCGTCCCAATTATTTTTTTTAGTGGAAGCTTCTTTACTAAAATGATTTTGCAAACTCAAAAAAGTAGCCTCTCCCACTTCACTTAATAAAAAATTACTAAAAAGAGGGTCTTTAAAAAACTCTTGAGATCTGCATGGCAAATTAAGCCAATAAATTCTTTCTTGGGTTTCGGAATTGCAAAAAGTTTGGAGCAAATTAAGAGCTTCTAATTTTTCTTGTGATTCTAAAAAATCATTTTTTGAAACCGCACTCAAATCAAATAAAAATTGATGTTGATAAAAAATATTAGGTTTTAGAGTTGCTAAAATATGATAAATACCAAGCGCATGAGTGCCTATTAGTGGTTGATAAAGCAAACTTAGGCTTTGATGGTCTTCAAGCGACAAAAAAACTGAATTTTTGATTTGAAATAAATTTAGATGACTAAGCATAAAAACCTCTTTTTTAAAAATATTGATCTATTTTATAGTTGAAAATAAATCAATTATAATTCTTTATTAGAATTATGATTTTGACAAACAGGACAAAGATAAGTACCTCTGCCGCCAACTTTGATTTTGATAATTTTAGTTTGACAGTTAATACAAGGCTTATTAACTTTGCCATGCACTTGTAATTTGTTTTGAAAATAGCCTATAATGCCTGGTTGAGATTCAAAAGTACTTACAGTAGTTCCGCCCAGTTTAATGGCTTTGGTAAGTGCTTTTTGGGAAATTGTTACAATTTCTTGCACTTGTTCCAAAGACAGTTCGCAAGCTTTAGTTTCAGGATGCAATTTTACTAAAAACAAAACTTCATTAACATAAATATTGCCTAATCCAGAAATTATTTTTTGATTTAATAAAACTTTTTTCAAAGCGCTTTTGGTCTTTAATATTTTTTGATACAAAACAACTGGATTGATTTCAAAAGGATCTAAGGCTAGTTGATGCAAGGTAGTTTGGGTTAAAAAAATGTTCTGATTCTTAACTTCAAATCTACCAAATTTCCTAAAATCATAATATCTTAAAGAACTTTTATCCTCCAAAATAATTGCAAAATGTTCGTATTTGTGTTTAGGCTCATCGCAAGGTTTGATAAATAATTTTCCTTCCATTCTCAAATGCCCTATTAAAACTAATTCTTGAGTTAAAAAAAATAATAAAAATTTACCTTTTCTTTGAATATCCAAAATGGTAGTTTGTTCAATTTTTTGAAATTCTTTGGTATTTTTAACAACAGGCTCATAAAATACCTTAGTTGCAACAATTTTTTTTCCTATTAACTGTGTTTTTAAAAAATCTACAATAATTTGGACTTCAGGTAATTCTGGCATGCATTTGCTCCTTTTTTATCTTTGTTTTTGGATTGCAATTGTTCTTATGTTTTTTCTTTTGCTTTTTTATTGATTTGGATATTTAACATTTCTATTTTATAAATAAATTATAAATAATAAGATTTGTCCAATTAAATATTACCATTATCTAAAATAAAAAAATAATTCAAATGTTTAGAAATTAAATCTATGTTTTGTTGCAAATAATCATTTAAAGCAAAATAAGTAATTTTGGCAGTTTCATTGTTTCGTTCTAAATGGCGTAATAATTGCAATATGACAATTTTTTTCATATCTAAAATATTTTCTTGTAAAAAAACATATAATGTTTCTAAATCAAAATTCGGAGTTAATTTTTGATTACCAAAAAAAACTTTTCTTTTCAATAAAGTTAATGCATATTTTTTTTCTTTGATTTGTTGTAATAAACTTTGATAATAATTTATAATTTCATCATCCAAACTTAAATATTGATGGATAAAATCTTGGGCACAATTCGAAGAAATATTTAATTCAGGGATAATTGCTTTTGCCCACGCATCCACATCAAAATTCGTTGTTTCAGAAAGTTTTTGAGAGCCCTTTTTGATTTCTGATTTGGGAGCATTTACAAAAAATTGTAAGGTTTGTTCATCATTTAAAAGATGATTGTTTTCAATTTTAAAGTAATTTTTAATTTTTTGAATATTTCCTAAAGTAGCTAAAATTTTTAACGAAAAGCAAAAAAAATTATCATTAATTAAATAATTATAAGATTTTTTATTGTTTATTATATTTAAAAAACAACTATTTTGATACCCAAAAACATCTTTGAATGATTTTAATTGGTTGATGTGAGTTTCTTGTTCTTGTTCTTGCCCTTGATTTGTTTTTGGTATTTTTTCTTGTTGTGTCTCTATTTTTTCATCCGTATTTTTTTCTATTGGCTGTGCTTCTATTATTTGTTTTTGTTGTACTAAATTAGTTTCATATTCTAATTGGGCTAAAATATTTGATAAGGGAAGTTCTATTTCTTGAAACAAAAATAATTGGTTTTGAACTTTTAAATGATTCAAAACGCTATTTTTGATGGCGTGTAATAAAAAAGCTTTAAAAGCTACTTTTTGCTCTAAAATAAAAATATTTTGAGATAATTGGCTTGCATAATTTGTGTTATTCAAAATATCTATTTTGGCTATAATATGACTAAATTCAAGATTTTTCAAAGGAAATAAAAGATAAGAAGCACAAACTAAATCAAAGATAGCTCCGTTGAGTTCTTGATGTTTTGTTTTTAAAAAAAGTTGTGTTGCTTGATTGTGAAAAACAATTTTATAAAAATTAGCATCTTTTAGATAATTGCAAAAGTTATTATTATCAAAAGCCAAATTAGCATCTATAAAAAAATGTGTATTTTCATTGGAAAAACCAATTCCTTTCAAAAAAGTATTTGAGTCATTTTCTTTTTCTAACTCAAAAAAACAAGCCCAAATTTGGTGTGGTTGGATTTGAGCCAAAAAAGCATTTAGAGAGTTTTGGTCTTTGATAATTTGAAAATGAAAATTGTTTTGAGGTGGGTTGGCGCCTTGTTCTTGAACTTTTGGAGCGTTATTGTCATTATTGTTAGTGGTGGTGGTGTTGATAGGTCTGTTTTGATTTGTTTGGTTTAAATTATTATCATTTTCTAAATTGCTATCTTTTTCTACTTCTTGCACTTCTTTGGATTTGGGGGATGCTTCCTTATTATTATAATTTGCATTTGTATTTGTGGTATTTGGTTCTTTTTCAATTCTTGCATATTTGGTAATAGTTAAGCGTCTAAAATCCATTTCTTCATAAAAATTTTTAAGGTTTTGCGCCAAACGTATTTGTATTTCTGTTTGCATACAATCAAAGGGCAAGGGAACTTTAAGGTCAATTGCGGTAAGTATTTTGCTAAGTTCTAAATCAGCTTGGGAATTTTGGATTTTGGTTTTTAAAATAGGTTTAATGTTGTCTAAATTTTGCATCAAATTATCTAGGGAATCGTATTCTTGTAATAACTTTTGAGCAGTTTTAGGTCCTATTCCCAACACTCCTTTAATGTTATCAGAAGGATCACCAATTAAACTTTTATAATCAATCATTTGATATTCTTTAAGACCGTATTCTTCAAACAAAGTAGGAGGTGTATAGCATTTAATTTCACGCAATCCTTTTTTAAGCAAACAAACAGTAATTTTTTCATCTACTAATTGCAATAAATCCTGATCACTTGAATAAATAGATACTGTCTTATTTTGATTGCTTGCTTCTTTGGCTAAAGTACCTATAATATCATCGGCTTCGTATTCGTCTTGGACATGATATTTAACACCGATTAGGTCTAAATATTGTTTAATCAAAGGAATTTGACTAATCAATGCAGAAGGTGTTTCTGGTCTTCCTTGTTTGTAAGCATCGTATAATTGGTGTCTTTTGGTAGGTTTATGAGTATCAAAAGCTACTAAAATATAGCCTTTCGTTTCTTCTAAAATTTTTTCAAACATTCTAATAAAAGACAAAAGAGCATTAGTGTAGATACCTTTTTTATTTTGCAAAAGGGGTTTATATTTGCTTGCAGTTGCGTGATATGCTCGAAATAAAAGCGAATTGCCATCAACTAAAACTAAATGTTTCATTGTTTCTCCTATTTATTTTATCGTTTAGCTAATAGCCAAAATTGGATTATAAGTTAATAATGATTGTGTTATTTATAAGGTACAAAAGGAAAATAATTAATATAATATTAAAAAAAGAAAGTTTGGAAAAACTTTCTTAGAATACAAGGTTTTGTTTGAGTTTTTATTTTATTGCGTTTATAAAAAGATTTTATAACTTTAATTATAATGAGTTTTTTAATGAAGTCTTTAAGGCAAATCAAATCCATAAATAACTTTAAAAGATTTTTTTAAGTCTTCAATTCTAATGTCACTTTGCCCTTGGGTTTCGTAGCGAGCATTGATAATTGCATCATCTAAAAGATATTCCATAGTGCGTTATCCTGTTTTGGATTTATCAGTTAATTTTTCCAATGCATCATTAATTATTGTTAATAAATATTCTTTTGCAGTTGAGGTGATTGGTGTTTTTCTTTTTTCAATTAAGAATTCTAAGAATTTTTTTCTACCATTTATATCTAAGAGTTTAACTTCTATGTGGTAGTTGAGGCGTGATTTGATGGCATCGTCTATTTGATCTAAGTGATTAGTGGCTCCAATTACGAAAATAAAAGCATCAGGGTTGTGGGGGCAGTGGTTTCTTAATGAAGTAATTTCGGCTTTGAAGGCGTTTAAGATGTTTTTCATTTTTTGGTCTTCTTGGTTGATAAGTTCCATTTTTTCCCATACTTGGTCGCATTCATCGATGAAAATTACTCCCATACCATTATTTTTGTTTAGATGCCATTCAGCTCTAATGAAATCAAACATCGCTCTTATAATTTCGATTCCTTATGCGCGGGTTTTGGTGATAAAGTCGTAGGGGGTAAATTCAAAACAGCCTGCATCGGTGGAAGGGGAGGCTTGTCTTGCTTGTGACATAAATGCTCTTGCTAATAATGTTTTACCTGTTCCTGGGACTCCGTGTAGTAGGAGTCTTTTGGGTTTATTGCTTTTTCCTGCGTTTTGGAACCATTCAGGATGAGATACCATTGCTAAAATGCGATTACAAGTTTCTTTTTCAGTTTCCATGCCAATTATGTTTGCAAAACTTATATTGTTTACTATATATCATCATTTGTTTCTTTACAACGTTGGGATACTAAAGGATGTGCGCTAAATTTAGTAGGAGGTTTATTGGCATCATATTGTTCCATTTGTTTTTGATATTCTTTAAATTTTTGTTGTTTGTATTGATGATATAAGTTATATGAAAAATAAATTGTTAAAGTGGTTGTTAAAATAAATAATAAAGTGCCAATAAAAATTTTAAAAAGTTTTCTTTACTTTTAGTTAATAGGTTCATGTTTGTATTCCTTTTGGATTTTATAAAAATGCAGCAATTTTTAATAAAAAATGTAATTTATTTATTATTTAATATAACACAAATAATTATTCATTTTGTTTTAATTAATGATAAATTAAAGTTGATTTTAAAAATATTAAAGGGTACAAAAATACTTAATAAAAAGATTTTATAATTTTAATTATTTATTATTCATATCACGAAAAAAAGCCATCGGATCATTTTGTAATTTATCAAGATCTTGATCATCAAAATGTTGCATTTGCTTAGCTAATTTTTTTTGTTGTTCTAAAAGGGTAATTAGCTTGTTAACATCACTTAATTGATTACCAGAACCTTTGGCAATTCTTTGTCTACGTCTACTGCTCAAAGCAATTAATTGAGGTTTTTTCTTTTCTTGTTTAGTCATACTTTGAATTAAAACTTCAAATTTATTAAATCCATCATCACCTAAACTGGCAGAAAGTTGTTTCATCTTACCACCTAATCCAGGAATAAAACTTAACAATTTGCTGAAAGAACCCATTTTTTTTAATGTTTTTAATTGTTTTTGAAAATCATAATAATTATAACTATCATCAAATAATTTTTCCATCATTTGTTTACTTTGATGAGGATCAATTTTATCAGTAACTGTCTCAATTAAAGTTAAAATATCTCCCATTCCTAAAAGACGAGATGCCATTCTATCAGGATTAAAGGACTCTAAACTGTCAATTGTCTCTGAAGAAGAAACAAATTTTAAAGGCAGATCTGTCATTGCTCTTACTGATAAAGCAGCTCCTCCTTTAGTATCTGCATCCATTTTGGTCAAAATAACTCCAGTTGCTCCTACTTGATTATGAAACGACTGAGCAATATTAGCAGATTGTTGTCCTGAAAGACAATCCACAACTAACAAAATTTCTGAAGGATTGGTTTTGGCTTTAATTTGTTGCAATTCTTGCATCATTGTCTCATCAATATCAAGGCGCCCCGCAGTATCAATAATTACTGCATCATATCCTTCTTGCAAAGCATGTTTTAATCCTGCATCTACAATATCTAAAACAGCAGTGTCAGGTTTAGAAAAAACATCGATATTGATTTGTTTACCAATAACTTTTAATTGTTCTACTGCTCCTGGACGATAAATATCACAAGCTACAAGCAAAACTTTTTTACTATTTTTTTTACGCAACCAAAGAGCTAATTTTCCTACAGTAGTCGTTTTACCACTTCCTTGCAACCCAATTAACATTAAAGTATCCAAATTACAATTAGGCTTAAAAGTAAGATCTGCACGAGTAGAGCCCAAAATTTGAATTAGGGTTTCGTTTACGATTTTAATAATATGTTCTTTGGGGTTCAGCCCTTTTAAAACTTCTTGTTTCAAAGTCTTTTTTTCAATAATTTCATTAAACTTATCAATAACTTGTAAATGAACATCAGCTTCTACCAAAGAAACTTTAATATCTTGCATAATGTTTTGAATGTCTTGTTGTTCTAGGATTTTTTTTCCTCTAATTTTGTTAATAACTTTTTGTAAGCCTTCACCTAATATACTCATATTTTTATCTCCTTTTTGATGTTGTGAAATTTGTTTTTGTGGGGTTTAATTTTTTGTTGGGGCAATGTTTTTTAAATATTTTTGAATTCGTTATTTTTGATATAATAATTTTTATGTTTTTTTGTGTTTGTTTTTCGTTATTTGTTATTTGTTATTTTTTCTTTATAATTAGCAATTATAAAATATCTTCAGAAGTAAAAAAACCTTCAAATAAATTAAAAAGATAATTTTTAACATCAAAAGTAATTAAATCTTGGGATTTTTCGCCTACACCAATATATTTAGTGGGCAAATTGTATAAATATTTAATTGCAAAAACAATCCCTCCTTTGGAAGTGCCGTCAAGCTTGGTTAAAATGGCTCCTGAAAGTGGAGTTGCTTGATTGAACAAATCAACTTGATTAATAGCATTTTGCCCTGTAGTAGCATCCAAAACTAAAAAAGTTTGTAAATTGGAGGCGGGCAAATGTTTGCAAATAACACGATTAATTTTGGCTAATTCTTGCATTAAATTAGTTTTGTTTTGTAATCTTCCAGCAGTATCACACAAAATAATATCATAATTTTGACTTTTAGCAAGTTCGATGCCTTCAAAAATAACACTTGCAGGATGAGCTGGCAAAGGGTTGCAAAAAACTTCAACACCTACTCTTTTTGCCCAAATTTGGAGTTGTTCTACTGCGCCTGCACGAAAAGTATCAGCAGCAATCAATAATACTTTTTTGCCTTCTTGTTTCAATGCTTCAGCCATTTTTCCAATAGTAGTTGTTTTTCCTACTCCGTTAACTCCTGTAAACAAATACATTTGAGGCAAGTTATTTTGAGATTGAAAAGTGTCTTCGGGATTTGTTGGATTGGAATCTTGATTTTGTTTTTCTTGTTCTTTTTCTTGTTCTTGCGGACTTTCTAATATGCCTTTCATACCTTTCATATTTTGATACAAATCAAACATTTTAGAAACAACAACAGAAGGAAGCTTTTGAGGATTTTTAATTTGAAATTGATTAATTTCATCTTTGATAGCTTGCATCAAAAAAAGAGTGGTTTTAGTACCAAAATCAGCTTGAATTAACAAACTTTCTAATGCTTGTAATAGGGTTTTTTCGATATTGTTAGATTGTTTCAAAAGAGTTTGAAAATCTAGAAAACTAGCTTTGGTTTTTTTAAGACCTATTTGATATTTATCATTATTTTTATTTTTAAAAAATTTACTTTTCAACCATTTAAACATTTATAAACTCTCCTTTTTGAAAGTAATTAAGGTATCAAAATAAAAAACTTATACCCAATTATTATAACTAAAATACTTGCTTTTTGATTGAGTTTTTTAGGGTTTGGGGATTTTGTTATCATAAAATATTTAAGGATAAATTAAAAAAACCAAAACAAACAATAAAAAGAATTTTATTATAACCCCAATTAACAAATTTTATTTCAAATTCCAAAATTGACTAATCACAACATTATAAATAATAAATACTTCATAAAAACAAAAAAACAGAAATTAAAAATTAATTCCTGTTCTAAATTTATAAATAATATTAATTATTAATCCTCCTTTTTACAAAAATTCCATAAAGTTTTAATAAGAGGCCAAAAAACTAACAGAAATAAAGCAAAAGCCATAGATGCTTCATATTTTTTATCTACTTGTTTTTCAATAATATAATCAAAGACAACTAAAGCTCCTGCAATATAAACAGACGCCCATGAAATAAATAGACTTACAAATAGGAGCACTAACATAAAATAAGGGTCAAATAAGGATGAAAGTTGACTTAATTGCGAAACTGATGCCAACCAAAGGAAAGCAACCCCATAAAATAAAACAACATAAAACATAGTAATTACAAAGAAATTAAAAACTACAAAAGCAAATTTATTAATTAATTGTTGATTATTTTGTTTTTTAAACTTTTTATAATAAAGTAAAATAGTAATTGCAAAATTACTCATCAAAATAAAAATAAACGAAAGCAACATAGTTAGGCATAAATGTTTATGTATTAGTAATTTATCAGTCAAATCGAATGTATGTGATATATTCAAACAAACATATAAATAACCCATAAACATCCCTAAAAATATCCCCAAAGCAATAAGACAAACAGGAGCTGTTAATCGTGTTATACTTGAAGAAAAACAAACAAATACAAAAGCAATAATACTTATAATAGCAGGCAGATACAAATATTTAAAAATAATTGTTTTTTTATTTCACCTAAATTTGGGCAAAAAAACTAATTCATGCCATACAACTGCATAAGAAAGTGCCAAAAATAAAAGCATTAAACTAATCCATAATAAAGTTTTTTGCATAACTCTTTTATGGTTTGCTCTACGATAAACTGCAACCGAACTTAATTTTTTATTATCTTTAATTTTTTCTTTAAGATTATCTAATAAAAACATGTTATTTCACCTCTTTATTAAATTGAATTATCAAATTAAATTTGTCAAATTTCTAAAGCCTCTAACTTAAATATAATAAAAGACTTTATGCCTTTATTATAACTCAAATATTTAATGAGTAGTTAATTTAATATGATAAATATTAATAAAATAGCAAATAACAAAACTATTTATCTACTATTAATTATAATATAACATAAAAACTATATTACAATTCAACATTTATATTAAAAAATATTAATTTATTATTCATCATAATACAATTAAAATTAACTATGTAAAACTCTAAAAACTTAAACATTAAATTGCTACATAACAAAAAAACCAACTTTTAAGTTGGTCTCCTTATTATTTTATTATTTACTATTAATATTGTATTATTTGTATTAATATTTATTTACTTATATTATTACTTATATTATTACTTATATTATTACTTATATTATTACTTATATTATTACTTATATTAACTACGATATTGCAAATCTAATAATTTTTGATATAATCTTTTTTCTTCTAAACTTAATTGGTTAGGAGTTTTAATATGAACAACAACATACTGATCACCTTTACGATAAGAAGAATTAAGATGTGCAACTCCTTTATTTTTCATTCTTAATTTATTGCCTGATTGAATCCCTGCAGGAATTTTTAAAGCTACTTCACCATAAATAGTAGGAATCAAAATATTAGTTCCTAAAACAGCTTCTGGAAAAGTAATAAAGATTTCTAAAATAATATCATATTCACGTCTTACAAAAGATTCATGAGGACGCACTTTAAAAGTAATATATAGATCTCCTGCTTTTTGATTATTGCTGAAAGGAATAAAATTTCCTTTCCCAGGAACTTGCAAAGACATTCCTTCTTGAATCCCTGCAGGAATATTAAAGGTAGCTGATTGCTTAACTTTTTGACGTTTTTGTCCGTGACAAGCATAACATTTATTTTTAATTTCTTGTCCTTTACCACTACAATTAGGACAAACTTGACGAGAACGAATATTACCTAAAAAAGTTCTTTGCTCAGTAATAATTTGTCCAGTTCCGCCACAACGTTTACAAGTAATAACATCTTGATTGGAAGCTGCCCCTTTACCATGACAAACTCTACAATCAGCTTCTATAGTAATTTCAATAGTTTTGTTAGCTCCTAAAACAGCATCCATAAAACTTATAGTCATTTCTACTTTTTTATCATAAGAAGGTTTTTTAGTTTGTTGATTACCAAAAATATCTCCAAAGGAACTAAAAAAAGAATCCTCAAAAGAATCAAAACCATCAAAACCACCGCCACCAAAGCCAGAAAAACCCTTATCAGAAGCATCACCAAAACGATCATAATTACTTTTTTTAGAAGCATCTCCTAAAACACTATAAGCTTCTTGAACTTCTTTAAATTTGCTCTCGGCGTTAGCTTCTTTGGAAATATCAGGATGATATTTTTTAGCAAGACTACGATAAGCTTTTTTGATGTCCTCAGGACTTGCGTCTTTATCTAGACCCAAAATATGATAATAATCTTTTTTTGTCATTGTAGCTAACTTCTCCTAATAATAAAACTAAGGGGGCTTTTCCTTTGATTTCATTATTCTTTATAGTTTGTTTTTTGTGGTTGTTTTTGTATTTGTATATTTTTTTGTATATTTTTTGTTTGTTTTTATGGTTGTTTTTGTTTAGTTTTGTTTTTATTATTGATTATTTTTGTTCTTCAAAATCAGCGTCTACTACTTCGTCTTGAGGTTTTTCATTTTTAGCAGTAGTGTTTTCTTGCGTACCTTTTTCTTGTGCTTGTTTTTCTTGAGCTTTTTGATAAGCTTTCATTGCAATTCCTTGAGATTCTTTAGTAAGACTTGCAGTTTTTTCTTTAATTAAAGCAGTATCGTCTCCTTTTAGAGATTCTTCTAATTCTTTAATTTGAGTCTCAACTTTGTCTTTTTCTTCTGGTGTAACGTCAGCTTTTAGATCTTCTAAAGATTTTTTAGTGTGGAAAATCATATTTTCTGCTTCATTACGCGCATCAATACTTTCTTTTTTCACACGATCTACCTCAGCATTTTCTTCAGCTTCTCTAATCATTCTTTGAATTTCTTCTTCTTTAAGGGCACCACTTCCTGAAATAGTAATTTTTTGTTCTTTGTTAGTACCTAAATCTTTGGCTTTAACTGATACAATTCCGTTTGCATCAAGGTCAAAAGTAACTTCAATTTGAGGAATTCCGCGCGGTGCTGGTGGAATATCTGTTAATTGGAATCTTCCCAAAGTTTTATTATCAGCTGCTAAAGGGCGTTCTCCTTGTAAAACATGAATATCTACTGCTGGTTGATTGTCTGCGGCAGTTGAAAAGACTTGTTTTTTGGAAGTTGGAATGGTAGTGTTTCTTTCAATTAATTTAGTAAAGACATTACCCAAAGTCTCAATTCCTAAAGAAAGCGGAGTTACGTCTAACAGTAAAATATCTTTAACGTCTCCTGATAGAATTCCTCCTTGAATAGCAGCTCCAATAGCAACTACTTCATCAGGATTAATACTCTTATTAGGAGTTTTTTTCAATTCATTTTTAACTAAATCTTGTACTGCAGGAATGCGAGTAGAACCACCCACTAAAAGCACTTGATCAATTTTTTCAATATCTAATTTGGCATCACTTAAAGCACGTTTTACAGGAGCCAAACAACGATCAATTAAATTTTTAGTAAGTTCATTGAATTTAGCACGAGTCATATTGTATTCTAAATGAAGGGGACCTGCTTCGCTCATTGTTAAGAAAGGCAAAGAAATTTGTGAAGAAGTAACACCACTTAATTCTTTTTTAGCTTTTTCAGCAGCATCTTTTAATCTTTGCATTGCCATTTTATCTTTGGAAAGATCAACACTATTTTCTTTTTTGAATTCTTGCACTAAGAAATCTACTATACGTAAGTCAAAATCATCGCCTCCCAAAGCATTGTCTCCAGAAGTAGCAAGCACTTCAAAAGTACCATCAACCAAAGTTAGAATAGAAACATCAAAAGTTCCTCCTCCTAAGTCAAAAACTAAAATGGTCTGTTCTTTATCACCTTTGTCAACGCCATAAGAAAGAGCAGCTGCAGTTGGTTCATTAATAATACGTTTAACATTTAAGCCTGCGATTTTACCTGCATCTTTGGTAGCTTGTCTTTGAGCGTCATTAAAATAAGCGGGAACAGTAATTACTGCCTCACTTACTTGAGCTCCTAAATAATCTTCAGCAGTTTTTTTCAAATTTGCCAAAATCATTGCACTAATTTCTTGCGGAGTGTATTTTTTACCGCCCACATTAACAGTATAATTAGATTCTCCCATGTGTCTTTTGATAGAACTAATAGTATTAGGATTAGTAATTACTTGACGTTTGGCAATTTCTCCTACCATAATTTCATCACCTTTAAAAGAAACTACAGACGGAGTTGTTCTTCCACCTTCAGCATTAGGAATAACTTTTGCCTCGCCACCTTCCATTACAGCAACACAAGAGTTAGTTGTTCCTAAATCAATACCTATAATTTTATTCGTTTTTGTCATTTTTATCACTCCATTCATTTACTTTAACCAATGTTGGTCTTAAAATTCTTTTTTTATATAAATAACCTTTTTGTAAAACTGCTAAATTAGTTTTATCAGGTTTTTTAGGGTCGCACACTGTTTCTAAAGCGTGGTGCAAAGCAGGATCAAAAGACTTATTAAGAGCCTCAATTTCTTCTACTCCTTCATCCTGCAACACTTTTTTTATTTGTTGTTGTAACAACTTAAATCCTAATAAATATTTTTGTAACAATTCATTTTGTGTAGGCATATCAATGACTTTTTCTAATTGTTCCAAGGGCATTAATAAATTAGTAATAAAATTACTTGATGCATATTTTAATTCATTTGCTTTTTGAGTTTGGGATCTTTTCTTAAAGTTAATCAATTCTGCTTGATTTTTTAACAACTCTTCATCAAAGGCTTTTTTTTGTTGGGTAAGTTGTTGTTTTAATTCTTTAATTTGAGTTTGTAATTTAGTAATTTGCAGATGACTGTTTTCTTTTGATTGATGTTTTTGTTGTTTGGTATTTGTTTGTTTAGTTTGATTTGATTGATTTGATTGATTTTTAACAGTTTTATCTTCCTTTTGGTTGTCTTTATTTGTTGTTTTAGTTTCTTCTTTTTGACAATTTTTGCATTCTTTACAATTTTTATGCAATTCTTTTGCTTGTGTTTCTAAATTATCTAAGTTATCTTGGTCTTTTTCTAAAAACATCTTAAAACCTCTTTTCTTGATATAATTATGTTTTTATTACGTTACTTACAAGTATTTTGGCAGCCTGTTTAGTTATTTTTTTAATAAATTATAAATTATTTCATTATTACTTATTATTTGTTATTTGTTATTTGTTGTAATTGTAATTATTACTTATATTTTATCTTACAATTATTTATTGTATTATTTATTCTTTTATTTGTTATTCTTGATCGTTTAATTTAGATAAATGAACTGCCAAATATTCCAAAATAGGAATAACTTTAGGATATTTCATCCACGAAGGTCCTACAACTGCAATTCTTCCTTTCTCATTAGGATTTACATCAAAAGGAATAGAAAGAATCATACAATCTTTTAAAGGGGTAAGTTGCAAGCCATCAGAAAATTTAAAAGACAAACTATCTTGATTTAACATAATTTTTAATAATTCTTTACGCTCTAAAAGACCCATAAATTTTTTAATAATTTCAGGATTACTTAATTCAGGTTTTTCAAGCATTTTAGAAACCCCCGAAAAATAAAGATTCTCTGAGGCAAAACTACTAAAAGCTTCCATAAACAAAGCAATTAATTGTTCTTGAAAACAAATATATTTAGTAATAGTTTGTTTAAAAAAATCACTTTGAATAATATTGGCTGCTTCTGATAAAAACTTATCTGTCAACAAATCATTTACTACTTGCACTACATCTTTAAGGTCATAAATGCTAATTTCTTTTGTTTGATCCAAAGAAATATTTTGATGTTGTACATTTCCTTTATCAGTAATAATCAAAATAACAGCTTGAGTACTATTTAAAGGAATAAAATCAATTTTAGTAATTTTACTATTATTAAAAATATCAGAACCAATTGCCATAGCAGTATAATTAGTTAAATTATTTAACAAATTAAGAGCTTCTTTAATTACTTGTCCTTTACAAAAACGCTTTTTTTGAATCACTTTGTCAATGCTTTCAAACATACAAGCAACATCATGATCACGTGTTAATAAATGGTTTAGATAGTAAGTCAAGCCCTTAAAAGAAGGCACTCTACCACTAGAAGTATGATTTTTTTGTAAAAACCCTTCTTTTTCTAATTGCACCATATCATAACGAATAGTAGCACTTGCAAATTTAAGATAAGGCAAATGAGTAAGCAGTTTAGAACCTACGGGTTGTCCTTTTTGTGAATAGTTTTCCACTACAGCCTTTAAGATTAATTTTTTTCTATCTGAAAGCATATTCATCACCTCTTGGCACTCACATTAACGATTGCCAATAATATTGTATTACTTTTTTTGTTGAATGTCAACCCTATATTTTCATTTTGTTATATTTTTATTAATTTTATATTAATAATTATGTATTTTTTATTAATTTTAATGTGATTATAAATAATTAATAATAATAATATAAAAAAGAAAAAAACATCCTTAAATGGGGGTAAGTTTTAGTTTTATTTAATCAAAACACTAAACCTGATGACACACCAACATCCCCCAAACCCACACAATCTTACAAACCTGATTACAGTAATAACGAAGGAATTTATACAGGAAGTCAAAGCAACCAAAATCCTTACTTACCTTCTCAAACATTTACACCCACATCACAACCACAAACAAAAAACGAAAAGAAATACGAATACGAAGGGGAACTTTATGATTTAGAAATGGCCCTTAACTTTAAAACCACTATTGAAGCAAGTATTAAAACCACCCAAGATTCAATTAAAAATTATCAAACTGAAAAAGAAAAAATCACCCAAATAAAACCACAACAACAAAGAGATGAAAAAACAACACGTTTAAACAAACATAAAACCAAACTAACAAAATAACAAACACAAAAAAGCAAACCAAACCTAACCCTCGAAAAAAACGGAAATTGAATTACAACTTGCCGAATCCAAAATTGAAATTGAAAGTTTAGAACGCGAAATTGGTATATTAGATGGGCAAATTAAATCAGTTGAAATGTTTGAAACACAATTTAATAGAATAATAGACCGTCTCCAAAATCCCTTTCCGACTACCAAAACAAACTATCCAAAATAAACGAACTACTCAAAAACTAAAACATACCCAAAATATTTTACCCTCCCAACATATTTTAGGCATAAAACCCACCCCCCCAACCAACCAATATACCTAAAATATAAAAGAAAGGGGGTATAACAATGAATTTAAACACAATCTCCCATCCCAAACTAACAAAAAATTACTTAAACAATATTAAGATTATCTTAAATGATAGTCTTTTTTTAGTTTATATAATGACTTTTTACATAATAATAGTTATAATATAAATGTGGGGGAACACTTGTCCCTTCAATATATAAAAGAAAATAAATAATTTGGAAATAAATAATTTGGAAATAAATAATTTGAAAATAAATATTAAAGTTTTATTATTCTTAGTAATTATAAGTATATTGTTATTAGGTTTAATTCTATATCCACATATACAACAAGAAATAACATTAGAAATAAACCAAGAAAAACCAAAAACACACAATAGATAAAATCCATTATACTCAACAATTTCAAGAAAAAATGTTAGAAATATACACCAAAGAACTAAATTTCATACTCAATTTACAATTATCAGACATTTATTTAATTACTGACAACCCCATATTTTAAAACATTAACTCATCTTTTTACAACTCGAAAAACTTTATAATATAAAAAAACTTTTAAAATAATAAATTATTAAAATAATAAAAAAATGATAAAATAAAATTAAGAACCAAAGATAAACACAATAGCACTTTTTAAAATAGAAAGCAAACTAAATGACCCGCAACAAAAAATATATCCTTATTACAACTATCTTTTTAATTTTAATTGGAATTACAACTTTTTATTTCTTTGTAACACCTCAATTATTCACTTCTGATGCGATGTTATTAAAAACCTCATCACAAAATAACAATAAAACTGAAATAAATAATAAAATAGAAGTCTCACAAGAAAATTTTAACAAAAGACTAAAATATATTACCAATAATGAACTTAAAGAACTACCAAAAATTCTACCTATAAAAGCAAAAGAAAAAGAACTACGCAAACAATACCAACAAAAACAAATGTCTTTCATGTCTAAAGACGAAAAAGAATCATACGAAAATATTTTAAAAATAAATAGCAAAATGGATGACATATCATTGAGCAGCAAAAAAATAAATAAAGATATAAAAGTTTTAGAAAGACAATACGAAGCAGCAAACGAAAAAGAAAAACGAAAAATAAAAGATAAAATGAATCGCATTGGTGATACATTACAACAATTAAGTCAACAAAACAAACAATTAGAAAATGATCAAACTTTAGCAATTACAAGGCATAACAATTTATTTCAAAATTTACAAACTAAAAATAAATTTAGTCAAATAGACATCCAACCTTACCAAAATGCTTTAAAAGAAATATACAATATTAAAAATTAATTTAAATCAATAAGACTCTCAATAAATGAGAGTCTTATTTTTATTATATAATTGAAATCACCTCCTTTAATATGGCAAAAAGTATCTTTTTTTCACTTTTTTAACTGTTTTTGAGCGATTTTTACGCAAAAAAAAGAGTAAAATAAAGGTAAGGAGGTAAATTTATAATGAAAGGTAACTAAAAAATGAAAACGCTAAATAAAAAAAATATTACTATTACAATATCCATAATTACTGTTTTATCTATTTTAATAATTATTTGGACATATTTGGACGCAAAACACAAAATAAAAATCAAAGAAGAAAATCAAAAATTAGAAAATAAAAATGAACTTGCATTTAATTCTTTTTTTGAAAAACCTCCAAATATAAAAGAACAAATTATAAATTCTGAAATGCCGAAAGAAAATCCATCCCAATTAAAAAAATATAATATTAATAAAATAACTGTTACCCCTTATTTAATTTATCCATATTTATAAAACAATATCATAAGAGAGTATTGTTTTTTGAAGGAATGAAACCCACTCAAAAAGATATTAATGGAAAAATAAATTTCTTTGAAAAAAAGATTTTGAAACATTAAGTAAAATTTTGCCATCATATTATATCATTTGGACTGAAGGTAAAAATAATTTATATAATTTAGAATACGAAAATGCAAAACCTAAAGAAAAATATGGTTGTCAAATTTCTAAAGCTGACTATTCATTAATACAAACTAGCAAACCAGATACCACTGATGAATTATTAA
>NZ_JAGVSK010000008.1:0-25035 GCF_018283495.1 'Santalum album' aster yellows phytoplasma | reverse complement strand
AATTTTTTTTATTATATGTTTCGATTACTAAATAAAATTTTATATAAAATCAAAAAGAGGTAGCGGTGTAAAAGAGTATTATGTGAAGAAGGCATTCTGTGAAGCATAAGAAAGGTAACCATCGCCGAATAATAATTATGGCAATAATTTATTATGAGATTATAGAAAATATCTATAATATTCTTGCTGTTTTAACAGTAAAGGCGCTTTAATCAAGTCTTTCTCAAACCTTCTTTTAAGAAGGTTTTTTGTTTTATAGGAAGGAAAATCATTTGCTAACGTTATCTTTTTCAAGAATTAAGAATTATTTTAAAGCTAAATATCTTTTTTTAACAATTTTAACTATTATTGTATCTTTTTTATTATATGATGATTTTTATCCTCAAAATATTAAAAACAAAGATGAAAATACTTTAGTTGTAGGAATGGAATGCAATTATAAACCTTATAATTATCTTTCTAATAATAAAGATAAAAAAGACTTGCATCCTTTAACAATAAATGGTAAAGAAAGTGATATTTTAGTTGCTGGATATGATGTTTTAGTAGCTAAAGAATTAGTTGATTATTTAAATGAAAAGCATGATAAAAAAATTAAATTAGTAATTAAAAAAATAGATTTTGATAGTTTAATTCCTGCTTGTCAAAATGGAGATATTGATTTAATTATTGCAGGGATGAGTAAAACAAAAGAAAGACAAGACCAAATTGATTTTACTGATAATTCTTATTATGATGAAGATCAATTTTATGTTATTGTTATAAATAAAAATAACCCTAACAAGGGTGAATTTATAGTTAATGACAAAATTCAATTACCTGGAAAAATGTTATATCAACGAGGAACTTTTTACGAACAAATAGCAAAAACATTAAAAGGAAATGAAGTAGAAGGAATTGACAATTTTGATGTTCAAGCTCAAAAAGTTCAAACAGATTCCAAATATTTTTATTTAGCTGATGCAACTGTTGCCCAAAAACATTTACAAGCTCATAATAATTTAGATAAAATAGAAATTAAAAAAGAAATAATTTTAGATAATAAAATAAAACAAGCCGCTGGAATGCTTGCTATTGGATTTCAAAAACAAAAAGACATTAACAAAGAATTTATTAACAACAAACAAATTCCCAAAGAATACATTGAAGATTTTTTAACAAAAGAACTTACCTCAGATAAAAGAAAAGAATTCATGCATAAACAAACCTCAGAAAAAGATACATTAAATATATGGTCTATTTTTAAAAATAACTTTTCTCTTTATAAAAGAGGGATTTTAACAACTCTTAAATTTGGGATTTATGGCACTTTTGGAGGATTTGTCTTATCTTTATTGTTAGTTCTTTTCCAAGTGTTAAATATTACCAAAAAGAAAAGTCATTTTTTAATTTATTATTTGCATCAAATAGGATGTAGAATTATTAATTTTTATATATGGATTATTAAAAGTACTCCTATGTTAGTGCAAGCTTTTGTGAGTTATTTTTTCTTAAAAGAGTTTGCTTTTTTCCAAAATGCTACTTGGTATACTCCAATGTTTGCTGCTTATATGGTAATTATTTTAAATACTATGGGCTATATTTCAGAAATTATTACTAAAAATATTTCCTTTTTGGATAAAGGACAAATTGAGGCTTCCTTGTCTTTGGGAATGACACATACTCAAACAATGCGCTATATTGTTTTGCCCCAAGCTATTAAAAGATCACAAACTCCTATTTTAAATGAGTTTATTATTAATTTAAAAGATTGTGTTGTTTTTAGTATGTTAGGTGGAATTATTGATATTGCTTGTGCTTCTAATGCTTTGTATAGTAGTGTTGCAAGCCCTAAACCTTATTATATTTCTTCTATTATTTATTTGATTATTGTAGGAACTGTTATTTTCTTTTTGAAAAAAATGGAAAAAGTAAGACAAGTTTAAATTTTTTTAATATATAAGATATTTAGTTATAATTTATTTGTTATTATTAAAAGGCTAACTTTCAAAAAGTTAGCCTTCATTATTGATTGAAATTTAAGATATGATAAATGATTATTTAAATAATTGTTTTTAATATAATTTCATAAATTTATTAATAATTGTTTTGTTTAATAAATATCTAATGATAACAGCCCAAACAACAGATATTATTATTAAAGATAAATAATAAAAAAAATCAGATATATTTGTAAACCATTTTATATTTTTAGGTATAAATAAAAAAAGCCAAAGTAAAATGATATAAAATATAGAATTAATTATAGCTTCTCCAATTATTTCCAATTTATCAAAATTGAATAATAAAGTCTTTTTTAAAATTTGATTAATATCTTTTGGCAAAACACCTATTATTTGTAATTTTTTTATTTCTTCTTTTTTTAAAGGATAATAGCGTTTATGTTCAAACATTTCTACAGCTACTGAACTGTTCCGTTTTTTTAGACACTTTTTAAGTTTAATGAAATTATTTGTTAGTTTGAAAAGATATGAAATTATCTATTTAATTTTAAGTCTTAAAGAGTAATTTTGAAATAAAAAAGTGTCTAAAAAAACGGAACACCTCAATATATCCTAAAAGCCAATAAACCTATAACAAAATAGCAATCCAAAAACAAACATTTAAAAAGTAATTCTTGCCTTAACATAAGTAATCCAAATAAAAACAATGTAATAATAGAAAAAAATACAGAAATAAAATGTGTTCCATATCCTCTTATATAATTATATATTGTGCCTTCTAATAAAGGTTCATCATAAACATTAAATATTTCCCAAGATAAATTATTTATTGATGTATTATGATTTTATTCTTTTTGTATTGATAGTTAGTTGCTATTTGCTATTTGTTTATTTACCTAATAATAAATTGTTAAAAGAAAAAATATTATTAGAAGAACAATTAGAATCAAAACAAAATATAAAAAATAATTCATTAACTGCAAAATAATAAAACATCATTTATAATTACAACCTCAAACTATTTACTTAGTTTGGGGTTTTTATATCCAAATAACTAACTATAAATAAAAAAACATCTTCCAAATTAACTAAAATTAAAAGAAAATCACTAAAATACTTGACTATTTCATCTTTTTTTTATAGAATATTATTGATGGTAAAACAGATGTAGCTAAAATAATTAAACTAATCCCTTGTCTTTTAGAGGCTTTTCTAAGTAATTCTTTGCTGTTTAAGAAAGAAAAGAAAGCAGGCGATTATTAATTATTTGGTTACACAAACTTACCTTAAAAAAGGAGAGTTTACAAATGTCACGTTATACAGGTTCACTTTGGAAAGTTTCAAGACGCCTTAATTATTCGGTTTCAGAAACTGGAAAAGAATTACGCAAAAGAACTTATGGTCCAGGACAACACGGTCAAAAAAAAGTTAAATTAAGTGATTATGGGCTTCAATTGCAAGAAAAACAAAAATTACGTTTTACTTACGGCGTATCAGAAAAGCAATTTCGCAAAACTTTTGATAATGCAAGCAAACTAAAAGGGATTCATGGTGAAATGTTTTTAGTACTATTAGAATCTCGTCTTGATAATGTAGTTTATCGTTTAGGATTTGCCAAAACAAGAGCTCAAGCAAGACAATTAGCTAATCACGGTCATATTTTAGTAGATGAAAAAAAAGTAGATATTGCTTCTTATCGTTTAAAACCAGGGCAAACAGTTACTTTAAGAGAAAAATCTAAAAATCTAAATATTGTCCAAGAAGCTGTAAATAGTAAGTTTGTTCGCGCAGATTATGTTTCTTTAGATAAAGAATTAGTGGGTAAATATGTAAGATACCCTCAAAGAAACGAATTTTTACCAGATATTAACG
This sequence comes from 'Santalum album' aster yellows phytoplasma, assembly GCF_018283495.1. Classification (NCBI taxonomy): domain Bacteria; kingdom Bacillati; phylum Mycoplasmatota; class Mollicutes; order Acholeplasmatales; family Acholeplasmataceae; genus Candidatus Phytoplasma; species 'Santalum album' aster yellows phytoplasma. The sequence continues at coordinate 21,220 of NZ_JAGVSK010000008.1, read as the reverse complement.
AACAATTAATAGTTGAATATTATAATAGATAACTCAAACGCCCTTTAATAGGGTGTTTTTTGTGTATTTGGAATATATAAATAGTAGTTAATTAGTTGTCATTGTATAATAAAAAACAACCAAAAATAATTTATTTATTAATAATCCATAATTAAGATAACTAATTACATAAAATAATAATTATAAAACAAATATAATAGTATATATAAACTAACATAACCCCCCCACCCAAAAAACTACCAAAAAAACTTATTGTCTATAATAAACATAGCTTTTTATATTATAATATTTTTGTAAACTAATATCATTTATTTAACATTTTACCCTAATTATCAATTATTAAAGTTTCAGTTTTTAATTGTTTTTGATTAACTTTTAACTTTTAAAAATCTCAAAAAAGGAATTGATTAATATGAAAAAAGTAAATTTAAAACGCCAAGAAACAATTGATTTTTTAAAAACTATGAGTCAAAAATCCCAAGAACAAACTCTACAAACCCTTAATTCTTCTTTGCAAGGATTAGATCAAAATCAAGTAATGTTGCATCAAAGTTTGTATGGTAAAAATATTTTATCCCAAGAAATCAAAACCAGTTTTACTAAACAATTACTCCAAATTGCAATTACTCCTTTTAATATTGTTTTATTAATTTTAACTCTTATTTCTTTGGTTAATGATGTTCTTACTCCCAGTCCAGAAAATAGAAGTTATGCTACTATTATAACTACTATTTTAATGTTTTTGGGTTCTGTCATTGTCCAATTTAGTCAAGAAAGTAAACATTTAAAAATTACTTCTCAATTAAAAACTTTGGTACAAAATACAACTGCAGTTAAACGAAATAATTCTAAATTGGAAATCGCTTTAGAAGAAGTAGTAAGAGGAGATATTGTTATTCTTTCGGCAGGAGATATTATTCCAGCTGATATTAAATTATTAGAAACTAAAGATTTTTTTGTAAAAACTACTACTTTTACTGGTGAATCAGAACCAGTAGAAAAAATGGCGTGTGCTTTTTTACAAAGCGAAACTATTTTAGACGAACCTAAATTAGTTTTAGCAGGTTCAACTGTTATTTCTGGTTATGCTACAGGTATTGTTTTAGTCACCGGAAAAGATACTTATTTAGGTAATATCAGCCAGGAAATTACTAAAAAAAAATCCCTTTCACACTTAGATCAAAGTATTAATTCCATCGCTAAATTACTTATGATATGTATTTGTTTAATGGCGCCTTTAGTATTTTTATTCAACTTTAAAAAACCTCAAAATACTTTATTACAATCATTTCTTTTTGCTCTTACTATTGCCTTTGGACTTACTCCTAAAATGCTTCCCTTAATTGTTGCTACTTCTTTTTCTAAAGGAATTGTTGCTTTATCCAAGCGCAAAGTAATTGTTAAAAACCTAAATGCTATTTCTAGTTTTGGAGCAATGAATATTTTATTTACTGACAAAACAGGAACCCTTACCGAAGACCAAATCTTTTTGGAAAATTTCTTAGACCTTAATGGCAACGAAGATATCCGTGTTTTGCGTCATGCCTATCTGAATAGTTTTTTTCAAACAGGGCTTAAAAGTTTAATTGATAAAGCCATTATTACCAAAACAAATAATGTCCAAACTCTACATCCTTCTTTACAAGGAATCACCGAGCAATTTACCAAAATTGATGAAATTCCTTTTGATTTTAAAAGAAGAAAAATGAGTGTAGTAATACAAGATGTTTCCCAAAAACAACAAATGATTACTAAAGGAGCAATTGAAGAAATACTTGCTATTTGTGATCATGTAGAACTTGAAGGCAAAGTTGTTCCTTTAAGTGACCAAAGCAAACAAATAGTCCTGCAACAAACCATAACTTATAATCAAAAAGGTTATCGCGTAGTTGGAGTAGCCCAAAAACTTATCTCAAATCCCAAACAACAACCCTATTTTACTCCTGGACAAATTGAAGAAAAATCAATGGTTCTAATCGGATTGCTTACTTTTTTAGACCCTATTAAAGAAAGTTCAACCCAAACTATTGCCTCTTTGCAACAAAAAGGTATTATTGTTAAAATCCTTACAGGAGACAACGATATTCTTACCAAAGCTATTGCCCAAAAATTAAATATTCAAACAACTTATGGTCTTCAAGGGAGTATCATCGATAATTTAAGTGATGATGCTCTTTACGAAGCTTCTCAAAAAACTAATCTTTTTACTAAATTATCCCCCGAACAAAAAGCAAGAATTGTATCTGTTTTTAAACAAAAAGGCAATATCGTTGCTTTTATGGGTGACGGAATTAACGATGCTTCTGCTATGAAACAAGCTAATTTAGGTATTTGTGTTGATAGTGGTGCTGAAATTACTAAAGAAATTGCAGATATTATTTTGTTAGAAAAACAACTTATCGTTTTAGAACAAGGAGTTGTAGAAGGAAGAAAAACCTATACTAACGCCCTTAAATACATTAAATTTACTCTATCTTCTAATTTTGCCAATTCCCTCAGTATTTTGCTTGCTAGTTTATGTCTTAATTTTCAACCTATGATAGTTTTACAAGTTTTATTTTTAGACCTTATCTATGATTTGATTTGTTTTGCTATTCCTTTTGATAATGTTGATGATATTTATTTACAAAAACCACGCAAATGGGATTTTGCAAGTATTAAAAGTTTTATGTTATGGTTTGGTTTTTTTTCTTTCTTATTGGATGTGGCTTTTTTAATTGGAATGAAATTTATTTTAAAAAACTTATCCCAAAGTCCACAATTATTTCAAACTAGTTGGTTTATTTTTTCAATGTGGTCACAAACATTAACCCTTTTCTTACTGCGAACTGACAAAATTATTGCTAAAAACAATCAAAAAAACCTTCCTTCTTTCCTTATTATGGCATGTTGTTGTTTAGGTTTGGTAATTACTACTTTCCTTCCTTTAATGCCTATTGTAAGTCAAGCCCTTAATTTAGATAAATCAATTTTTGAAAAACCTACAATTTTTTCCTTTTTGTTATTTTTAGTAGTTATTTATTCATTAGTTATGATATGGGCTAAAAAAATCTTTATTCAAAAACACAAACAATTATTATAAATTGTATTAACTAATTTCGTTATTTTATCCTTTTATTATTTTATTATTTCAAAATAAAATGGTTTGCTTTGGTTTTTGCTTGCTAAAAATTAATTATAAATTGATTGTTTTGCTTTCTAATATCGCCCCTTTTTTCGCCTCCCAAATTTTTCAATTTATCAATCATAATCATTTTTGAAAGGAATTTCTATGTTTGGCACTTCTCCTTTATGGACAGTTTTTTTGTTTTTGTGTATCTTTATTGTTTTTCATTTTTTCTTACGCAAATATCAAGTTCTAAATATGGTATTTTTATTTTTGCTGTTATTTTCCCTTGTTTATTGTTTGAAAAGCTACCATGATACTTTTGTTGAACCTATTTTTAAAAGATATCTTAGTTTAGATATTTCTGAAAACATTTATGATTGTTTATTAAATTTTATTCTAACTAGTATCATCATCATCAAAGCTCCTTATTTAAGAGTTGCTTTTAATAATTGGTCTAAGCATTGGAACATCAAACGACAAAACTTTTTTATGGGTGGAGATAATACCCAAAAAGAAATTATTAAAGCTACTTTAGAACTTGCTTCTCGTAAAATAGGAGCCTTAATTACGATTGAAAAAAATAATACTTTGGAACAATACGCCCAAAAAGCTATCTTAATTGATGGTAATGTTTCTAAAGAATTGTTATTAAACATCTTTGCTCTCAACACACCTTTACACGATGGAGCAGTTATTATTAGAGGAGATAAAATTTTGTGCGCTAGTGCCTATTTTACCTTGTCTTCATCAGCTGATTCCTTAGACAAAAAAACTGGTTCGCGTCACCGTGCAGCTTTAGGGATTAGCGAAACTACAGATAGTATGACAATTGTTGTCTCTGAGGAAACAGGAAATATTTCTATTGCTTTAGAAGGGATGATGTTTCAAACTAACGAACAAGAAAAACTTAAAGAATATTTAGCTATTTTTATGAATTAATTAAAATAAAAATTCTTCAAAATACAAAATAAATAAAATACAACCCCATTTTATAAAATAAAACAATCCCAACTAACCTCAACCCCCAAACCAAATATACCAATCAAAGACGAAAAGGAAACAAATAAATGAATAAACGAAAATTAGGTATTGTAGTTGATTCTACTTGCGGGAATACTTATGGCAAAAACTTTTTTGAAGATATTTCAGTAGTGCCTTTAACATTAATTGTTGGAGAAACTAGCTATATGGATGGTGCCATTGACAATACCACTTTACTAAATTTTATTGAAAACAAACAAAAAGTAACTACCAGCCAACCCAATCCAGAGCTTTTTATTAAAGCTTTCAAGGAACAATTTGACTTAGGATATAAACACGTTATTTGTTTAACTTTATCCAGTAAACTAAGTGGTACTCATAATAGTGCTCTTTTAGCTAAAAAAATGCTTAACAATCCTAATATTACTGTTATTGATACTCAAAATATTGGTCCTGGAGTTTATTTTTTCTTACAAAGAATCAATGATTGGCTTACTCAAAACCCTGATGTTTGCCCTCAAACAATCACTGATAAAATCAATAAAGAAAAACTAAAAGGCTTTTTGTTATGCACTGTTAATAATTTAAAAATATTAGCTTATAATGGACGTATCTCCAAATTTAGATTTTTAATTGGCAATCTTTTGAAAATACATCCTATTTTAAAATTTCAACAAGGAGTGTTATCAATTGAAAAAAAAGTAAGAAACTTAAAAAACTGTTTTAATTATTATCTTAAAAAAATATTAGAACACAAAACTGCAAATAATAAACTTGATATTCAAGTTATTTATGTAGATGATGACAAAGATGCCAAAGAACTTTTAGCACAAATCACAAAATTAGCTAACCCCCAAATTAAAGCTACTATTTATGGTGCTATTTCTCCTGTAGTAGCAGCTCATATTGGCTATAAAGGATTTGGATTTTATCTTAACGAAATTACAGATTAACTTATAATGGAATGCATTATTTTTTAATCCCTGATTTTGTTTAAAGTTTTAGAACAGTCAAAACTTTTTATCCCAAAAACTTTTAAAACCCGCCTTTAAAAAACACTTAAACAATCTTTTTGATTATCTTTTTGGCTATTTTAAGATACAATAAAATTGTAGCTATATTTTAGTTACATTATATTTTTATATCCTTGATGTTAGAAAGAACCAAATAAGTGTCTATATTTTACCAAAGAAAAAAACTTTTTTTTAAAATACTTTTGGTTTTAGTATTAATTTTTTTTATTACAACCATCGCTTATGCTATAGAAGATTGGCATAAATTAAAAAAGGATAGTAATTTTGGATTAAAAATTGCTGCTCCTGCAGAATTGTCAGTTTCCAAACCCGCAGATCTTCACGACACCAATAAAAAATTTTTAGTTCCTACAGAACATAGTTTTTTAATGACAACAGAACAAACAGATAGAGTTATTTTTGAACAAGAAGCTACTCTAAAAACTCAAAATGACAAATTAACTTTTATAAACGGAAAAAATACCAAACTAGATATTAATTATTTTTTTGAAAACCTTGATTTAAACGAACAATTAAAAGATTTTTTTAATGTTCAGATTTTATGGAAATACAAAGAACAACCTCAACAAAGTTTTGTTTCTTATGACAATAAAAATAAACCAGTTATTATTGATCAAAACGGTAATTTAAAAAAAATTATTGTTCAATTTACCATTTATGCTTCTAAAGTTTTTCCTTCTGGATTCCAAACTAAAGAAAAAAAATTACAGATAAAATATAACATACAAAAACCATAATATTGTTTTGCTATTTTTATTATTTATGATTTGCAAGTAACAACTATTTTTAATTTTAAGCTCCTTTAAAATTTTAAATTATATAAATTGCTTATTTATTTCAATACTTAATTTTCAAATAAGCGAAGACCGTATCAGCGCGGTCTTTTCTTTTTTTCCTTGACATTTATTTTAGAAAAAGATTAATTTGTTATAAAAATATCTATTTTAATAATCCCCCTAGCGTTATTATTTTTTTCTAAAATGAATTGATGAAAAAACATTTTTTGTGTCTTTTGGCAACCCTCTTTAATAATAAACATCTTTGGGCAAAATAATTTTATTCCAATTCTTAAAATTATAAAACATAGATATAAAGGTAACCAAGTTTATGATGGGACTTAAAAATCAAACAATTAATTTCTATTCCAAACACCCTAAAATATGGAAACTGGCTCACAACCGCCAAATTGAAATTTCTCATAAAGCCTTAATTATGGCAATTATTAATGTTACTCCTGATTCTTTTTCAGATGGAAACCAACATTTTACTAATCAAAAAGCAGTTAATCATGCTCTTCGTTGTCTCAAAGAAGGTGCTGATATCATTGATATTGGAGGTGAATCTACTCGTCCAGGAGCAATCCCAATTACTCCTTTAGAAGAACAAAAACGCATTTTGCCTGTTATTAAAGAATTATCACGTCATCCTAAAGCCATTATTTCTGTTGATACTTATCATTTTCAAACCGCTAAATTAGCCATTAAAGCAGGAGCTCATATTATCAATGATGTTTGTGGCTTGCAACAAAATCCTCAAATGGCACAAACAATTGCCTCATTAAATGCAGGTGTTTGTATTATGCATACAGGCAGAAATCGCAAAAAACTTTCTAATGCCTTGCAAGACCAATTTTATTTTTTAAATCATTCCTTAGAAATTGCCAAACAAGCCCAAATTGCAACAGAGGCAATAGTAATTGACCCTGGGTTTGGTTTTGAAAAAAACATTGATGAAAACTTTGATATTATAAAAGAATTTGAGCAATTAACTAAAATGGAACTACCCATATTGGTAGGTCTTTCGCGTAAAAGATTTCTTAAAGCAATAATTCCAACTGAAAGCCTTTTACAAGTAGAATCATTAGATGCCATTACTGCTACTGCTAATTTTTTGTTAAGAACTAAAGGAGCTTCGATTTTTCGAGTGCATAATGTCAAAATGAATAAAAATAGTTTGCTTTTAGCAGATACTTTAATGAAAAAAATATAAATATTGTTATCCTAAATATATTTTAAAATTATCCCTTTTAAAATAATGAAAAACATTAATTTTTGCAACATAAAAAACGCAAATAAAACACATTTTTAAAAAAAGAATTTATGACTTGTCAAACTTATCAAATATTTTTCTAAAAACAAATATTTTGCAAACATTTTTCTATTTTTTATAACTATACCCAAGTAAAGAACGTATAAAACAATGAAACTTAATAACAATGTAGCAGCCATAGGACTTGGTAGTAATCTGGGAGCTAAAAAGAATAATTTACAAACTGCTTTAAAAATGATTAATTTGCATCCTCAATGCGAAGTTTTGAAAGTTTCTCCTTTGTATGAAACTCTTCCTTGGGGAAAAACAGACCAACCTTTATTTTTAAACGCTGCTGCTCTTATCAAAACTTTCCTACCTCCCTTACTTTTTTTAGATTTTTTATTATCTGTAGAAATGAAACTCAAAAGAAAACGACTGGAATTATGGGGACCGCGTACTATTGATTTAGATATTTTGTTTTTGGGAAATCATACTTGCAAAACTCCTAAATTAACTATTCCTCATCCCTATATGTTAGAAAGAATTTTTGTCCTTGCTCCCTTAGCAGATATTTTGCCTAACCAAATAATACAAACCAAAACTATTTTAGAATGGAAAAACCAATTAGATCAAAATGCAGTTAAAATAATTGAAAATAATCAATGGTATCAACCTTCTTTTTAAAAAACCTAACTGTTTCATTTTTAGATAACTTAATTATTTTAAACTATATTTATTAATGTAAAAATAAAATTGTAAAAAGGAAATTATATGAATATTTTATCAATCGAAACTAGTTGTGATGAAACGAGTTGTGCAGTTACTCAAAATGGTAAAAAAGTACTTTCTAATGTAGTTTTTTCCCAAATTAAAGATCATCAAATTTTTGGTGGAGTAGTCCCTGAAATAGCTTCTAGAAAACATATTCAATTTATGACTTTGGTATTACAACAAGCCCTTAAAGAAGCGAACCTTACCCCTCAAGAAATTGATTTAGTAGCAGTTACCCAAGGACCTGGTTTGGTAGGTTCGTTGCTAGTTGGCATTAACGCCGCTAATGTTTTTGCCTACACTTATCAAAAGCCTCTTTTGGGAGTAAATCATTTATTAGGGCATATCTATTCTGCTCAAATTGAACATGAAATTAATTTTCCTGCCTTAGTACTTTTAGTTTCTGGAGGACACACCGATCTTTTTTATCTTACGGACCACCTCCAAATCAAACCTCTTGGCACTACTCTTGATGATGCGGTAGGAGAAGTTTATGATAAAATTGCTAAAAACCTCAATCTGCCTTATCCTGGAGGACCTTTGATTGATCAATTAGCCCAACAAGGAAAAGACACTTATCATTTCGTGCGCCCTTATTTAAAAAATGATAATCTGAATTTTAGTTTTTCAGGACTCAAAAGCACTTTGGTAAATTTAGTGATGAAACAAAACCTAAAAGATATCAACATTCCTGATTTGTGCGCTTCTTTTCAAGCTAGTGTTATTGATGTTTTATATGAAAAAACTAAAATAGCTTTAACCAAATATCGTGCTAAACAATTAATTGTTACTGGTGGAGTTGCTTCTAATTCTGGTTTAAGACAAAAGTTTATGACATCTTTTGCTAACTTGGAAGTTATTTTTCCTAGTTTGCAATATTGTACTGATCAAGCTGCTATGATAGGTATTGCAGCGTATTATCAGAACCAAATTACTAAAGCTTCTAAAAAATATGATCTTACAGCAAATCCTAATTTGGTTTTTTGATTTTTGATAATACCCCCCTTTTTTTATATAATATATAACAAAAAAAGAGTCCCAAAAGGACTCTTTTATTTTTTAGTTGGTTGTTGTTCTTTTTGGTTTACTTTTTGCTTTGGATTTTGTTGGAGTTTGATTTTTTTCATCTAAAGCATAAACTTCTTTTTGGTTGAGAGTGTCTTTTTCTAATAAAGCTTTGGTTATTTTTTCAACTAATGTTTTATTAGTTATTAAAAGTTCTTTGGATGTTTTATAACATTCATCAACTATTTTTTTAACTTCTTGGTCTACTTGAATATTGTAGGCGATTAAAGAACCATTAAAAAAAATACCAACTTTTAAGTTGGTTTCCTTATTGTTTCTAAATACTAAAAAATATTTTTCTTATTAAATAATAAAAAAGGAGATTAAAATGGCAAGAATTTACAGACCTTCTTATTTCAGTAAAAAATCTTTTAGAAGAAATAAATTAACTTTAGGCGGTTTTTTTATGTGTTGGGTTTTACCTACATTAGGTATTGTTCTTCCTTTGGCTGTTTATTTTGCTTCAAAAGGTTATTTATCAATAGCTAAATAATAAAAAGGAGAATAAAAAATGAATTTAAGACAAATATTAGTTTTATCTGCTCTTTGTTGTATTTTTCTATTTGTAGCTTATAAATTTGGTTTTATTGTTCCTGATACAACTAAAATTACATGGCTTAAATAAATGAACGTTTTTTAAAAAAACGTTCATTAAGGAGAATATATAATAATTTTATAGAAAGGAAAAATTAATGGATATACAACAAACAATTATTAATATTGTTGAATCAAAATTATTTATTTCTTTTATTTCTTTTATCTTTGGTATTTTTATTTATTGGTTTTATTTTTATATTAAAGAATTAAAAAGTAAGTATAATTTTAGTGATGAATTACATTGTGTAGTAAATAAATATATTAAAAATGGACAAATTACTGTTAGAGAGTTTGGAGCTTTAATTAGGATAATATCTCAAATGGGTAATTATTTGGGTATATATAAAGACCATGTTAATAGAATGATTAAAGAATTTGGAGAACATGGAGGGCTTAATTTTTCTGAAGGACTTTTTGATGAAATAAAAAAAGATGATGATAATGAAAAAAAAGAAAATAATAATTTAGATGAAATTTTAAAAGAAAATTTAAAATTAAAAAATCAATTAAATAATACAAAAAAACCTTTAATTGTGGAATCTATTGATGACACTGAAAATGATCTTTAGTTTTAATTTTTTAAAATATTTAATTTCCTTTGATTTTAAAGATTTTTTTTATTTATTATATAGTATTTTTTATAGTATTTTATTTACTAAATCATCTTTTTTATTTGGTTTTAATGTTGGTTGGAATATTAATTTTATTAATATTTATAATATTATAAAAACTATATTTGTTTTTATATGGGAACAATTAACATTTTTAATTTATCCTTTAAAATTATTTAGTTCATTGTTTGATTTTTTAATACAAATATTAAATATTTTTCTTGATATTGTTAATAGTATTATAGGTTATATTACCTATGCTAAATCATTTCTGAGGTGTTCCGTTTTTTTAGACACTTTTTTATTTAAAAATTACTCTTTGAGACTTAAAATTAAATAGATAATTTCATATCTTTTCAAACTAACAAATAATTTCATTAAACTTAAAAAGTGTCTAAAAAAACGGAACAGTTCAGCTCTACTGGATGAAGTGTATGTTTGTGTTTACTTATTAGTTGTTGCAAAAACATAAGTAATATTTAATATAAAAAATAATAAAGAAATTAATAAATATAATTTAGATACTTTTAAATAAAATGATTTTTTTCTTTTTGCATTATTCATTTTTATAATATAGATCCTTTTTTATTTTATGTTTTTTAAAAAAAAATAAAAATAATTGTAATCATTAAAACTAAAAAAATTAAATAATAATATATATTTTTTTAAAACCAAAAAGTAAATATTGAAATGAAAAAATAATTGTTATTTTGTATGTACATTTTTACATTTTTTTAACCCCATCTTTTTACAAATTTGCCACAGCAGTTCAAAAAAACTTGCTACTAATGTCATTTTATCACAAAAAAAAAAAAAACAATTTTTTGCTCACTAATCTGTATATCATGAGTTCTTTCCTTGCAATTTTATATATAAAAAAAAGAGACTTCAAAAGTCTCTTTTTGGGATTATTTAATTTTTTTTAAAAATATTTTTACTTTTTTTGTCAATCGATTTTTTCTAAATTGCGTTCTGCCTGGGTTTTGGTTAAGTAGTTAGGAACTAATAAATGGCAATTGAAAACAATTTTTGCAAATTGTTTGATGGTGCAAAAATCTATTTTGATAGTAGTTGGTTCAATTAATAAATGATTAGGAAAAGATTGCAAGAAACTGCTTTCAAATCTATCTTCGTTTAAGTAAATGTGGTTTTCTTTGAGGCTTAAAGCAAAAAAAGCATTACTTCTAGCATCAATTAAAGGAGTAAGTGAAGCATAAGAATAACCACTAGATAAAAGTAATAGACTGCTTATTTGGTATAAAGGGATTTGTAAGTTGAAGGATAACATTTTGGCTGTAAGAACTGCTACACGAGTGCCAGTATAAGAACCAGGACCCACACCAACTATTAAAGCATCTAAGTTGTTTAGATCTAAATTATTTTCTTGTAAGACACTTTCAATTAAAGGAATCATGCAAGGAACATAATCGTTTTTGCCAAGGCGGGATTTGAAAGTAGTAATTTTTCCTTGGATAACTAAAATAACTATTTGGCTTTTGGTGGCAGTATCTAGAATTAAAATGTTTTTGTGATTCATTGTCGTATCGCTTTCAAAAGTTTGATTAGAGATTTGCAAAAAAATTTAAAGGTTGATTTTGGAATAAGTATTTTGCATATCATTTTGATCCACTTTTATTTTTATTATCAAGGTTGCTATTTTGATAGATAGTAATTTTTCTTTGAGTTTCATTTAAAAATGTCATTTCTACTAAAAAAGCAAAATCAGGAAAAAGGTAACTGCAATTTTGAAAATATTCTATTATAACAAAATCTTGATAAGTAAGGTCTTCTAATAGTTCTTCTAAAAATTCAGTCTCAAGGTCTGTGCGATATAAATCAAGATGATAAATAGTGTGCAATTTGTTCTTGTAGGTTTTAGAAATGACAAAAGTAGGACTACAAACATTTTGAAGGATGGCAAAACTTTTAATAAAACCCTTAGTAAAGATAGTTTTTCCACAACCCAAAGAGCCTTGTAATAAAATGATTGTTTTGCTTTGTTTTTCTTTGGGAGTGTTTTTTTTTTGATTGATGAGTTTTTTTCCTAAATTGTAACCTAATATTTGGGTTTCTTTTGGGGTATTAGTAATTGTTTCTAAATATATTTTGGTTTTCATATGCGTTTAGACCTTTAATTATGAGATTAAAATAATATGATAAGACCTTTGTTCTTTTTCCTTTAGTGTTTTTCTTTTTCCTTCGGTGTTTTGTCTTTTGTTGTTGGTTTAAAATTAATTTTCTACACCATCTACATCAAGTACTTCTTTTTTGACAACTGCTACTGAAACTGCTTTATGACCTGTTTTTAATTTGATGATGCGCGTTCCTTGAGTAGCTTTGTTTTTGGTTTTGGTAATTTGGTCAATTGCTACTCTTACTACTTGTCCTTTGTCAGAAGAAACAATAAGATCATCTGTAGGGAGCCCAACTTGTAGGGTAATAAGTCTTCCTTTTTGGTCGTTTACTTTGATAGTTTTAGAGCCTTTGCCACTACGTGCTTGAATGCGGTATTGGTTGACATTGGTGATTTTTCCAAAGCCGTTTTCAGTCATTACTAAAATGTTTTGTTCTTTGGAATCAGCGTCAAATAAAGCAGCTCCTACTAAGAATTCATCACTTCCAAGACGCATTCCAATTACACCCATGCTGTTGCGACTAATACTTTTAATTTTGGTTTCACAAAAACAAATAGCATTGCCATTGTTAGATGCTAGAATGATATTTTTAGTGCCTGTGGTTTTGTTTACTGTAAGGACTTCATCGTTTTCTTTTAACCTAATTGCAATAAGGCCTCTTTTGGAAATGTGGCTGTATTCTTTGAGAGGTGTTTTTTTGACTATGCCTTTTTTGGTAGCAAAGAATAAGTAATCTTGGGATTGATCAAAGTTTTTAACACTGGTGAAAGAAGTTAAAAATTCGTCTTTTTCGAATGGTAAGAAATTAACAAGATGGCTTCCTTTGGATTGTCTTTGACCTAAAGGAATTTCGTAGCCTTTGAGTTGATAGACTTTGCCTTTGTTAGTAAAAAATAAGTGATAATCGTGAGTAGAAGTAATTGCTAGATGTTCAATAAAGTCTTCTTCGTAGATTTTCATACCAGAAACGCCTTGCCCACCTCTTTTTTGTTGTTTGTAAGTATCAATATCCATGCTTTTGATGTAGCCTTTGTTAGTAATTGTAATAATGATAGGTTTTTCTTCGATTAAGTCTTCGTCTTCAAAGTTTAGGGGAGCATCAAAATTGAGGGTAGTTTTTCTGTCATCTTGGTATTTTTTCTTCATTTCTAGAAGTTCTTTTTCTAAAATGCGTTCTTTTTTCTTTTGGGAATCAATGATACTTTGGCATTCTAAAATTTCTTGAGTGAGGTTTTTTTCTTCAGTGATAAGTTTTTGAGTTTCTTGGTTAGCAAGTCTTTGGAGGCTCATTTCTAAAATGGCTTTGCTTTGTATTTCATCAAAATTGTACCTTTGCATTAATTTGCTTTGGGCTTCTTTGACATCTGTAGAAGTTTTGATGAGTTTAATAGCAGTTTCGATGTCTTCTAAAATAGTGATAAGAGCTGTTACTAAATGTTTTCTTGCGCTTGCTTTTTTGAGTTCAAAGCTTTTTTGGCGGTTAATAACTTCGATGCGGAAATTGAAAAAAGCTTCTAAGATTTGTTTTAAAGAAACTAATTGGGGAGTTTTTCCAACTAAGGCAACCATATTGATACCAAAAGAAATTCTTAATTGTGAATGTTTGTAAAGATTGTTAAGAATAATTTTACTGTTTGCGTCTCTTTTAAGTTCGATTACAATTTTCATTCCTTTGCGACTGGATTCGTCTCTAAGGTCTGTGATCCCTTCTACTATTTTGTTTTTAACTAGAAAAGCAATTTTTTCAATTAGATCAGTTTTTTTGACTTGATAAGGAATTTCTGTAACAATGATTGAAGTTTTTCCTCTTTCTTCCGAAACGTGACTTTTAGCCTTTAAGATAACAGCTCCTTGTCCGGTGTGATAAGCGCTTTTTAAACTTTGTAAGCCTAAAAGTTCGCCACCAGTAGGAAAATCAGGTCCTTTGATGTGTTGCATTAATTCATCAATGGAAATGCCTTTATTATTAATGTAGTTAATTAAACCATCAATGACTTCGCCTAAATTATGAGTAGGGATTTTGGTTGCCATTCCTACTGCAATTCCTGTAGCTCCGTTAATTAATAAGTTGGGAAGAGCTGTTGGAAGTACTAATGGTTCTTTTTCAGTACCATCGTAATTATCAACAAAATCAATTGTGTCTTTGTCAATGTTTTTGATTAGTTCCATTGCCATTTTTGCCATTTTAACTTCAGTATAACGCATAGCTGCTGCTTTGTCGCCATCAATTGAACCAAAGTTTCCATGACCGTCTACTAAAGGATAACGGTAACTAAAATCTTGAGCCATTCTTACCATTGCCTCATAAATGCTTGAATCTCCATGAGGATGGTATTTACCCATAACATCCCCAACTACACGAGCTGCTTTTTTGTAGCTTGCGTGACTGTAGACGCCTAATTCTTTCATACTATATAAAATACGTCTTTGGACTGGTTTTAAGCCATCTTTAATGTCTGGTAAAGCTCTTGATACAATTACGCTCATTGCATAACTTAAGAAGGATTTTTTCATCTCCTCGCTTAAGTTTACTTCTTGAATGTTGCCATGATCGTGGTCTTTGTGGTTGTTGGCTTCATTGTTTTGAGTTTTTTGGTCGCTCATTTTTAACCTCTTTTTAAATATATATTAGTTGTTATTTAATGTTATAGTTTGTTAGTTTTAGTTGTATAAAATAATTATTTATAATTAAACGTCTAAATCAGCTTCTAAGGCTTTTTCTAAGATGAAGTTTTTTCTTGGTAAGACTTTTTCTCCCATTAACATGTTAAAAGTTTGGTCTGCTTCCATTAAGGCTTCTTCATCACTTAAAGCATTAAGGGCATCTTTGAGGCTTGCTTTGAGAAGAGTACGAGTTTCTGGGTCCATAGTTGTTTCCCAAAGTTGATTAGGATTCATTTCTCCAAGTCCTTTGTATCTTTGGAAACCATCTTTTAAGTTGTTTTTAGTTGCAAAAGTTTGTTTGGCTTTTTCATCATAAAAATATTTTGGAGCGCCTTTTCCTTTTTGGTATTTGTATAAAGGAGGACGAGCAAAATAGATGTAGCCTTTTTCAATTAATTTACGGAAATGTCTGAAAAAGAAAGTTAATAGTAAAGTTCTTATGTGAGCTCCATCAACATCGGCATCTGTCATAATGATAATTTTGTGATAACGGATTTTATCCATATTAAAGTCTTTGCCTTTACCAATGTTAATTCCTGCACCAATTGCTTGTATTAAGGATTTAATTTCTTTATTGGTAAGAATTTTGGCATCTAGACTTTTTTCTACATTAAGGACTTTACCACGTAAAGGAAGGATAGCTTGAAAACGCGAGTCTCTTCCTTGTTTAGCAGAACCGCCCGCTGAATCTCCTTCGACAATGTAGAGTTCAGAAATATGAGGGTCTTTACTTCTACAATCAGCTAATTTGGAGGCAAAACCTAAAGAATCAAGGGGTTTGTTTCTTACTACTTCACGAGCACGTTTAGCAGCTAGACGGGCATTTGCAGAAAGAAGACATTTATCAATTATTTTTCTTGAATCTTGGGGATGTTCTAATAAATATTTTTCTAAAAATTCGCCAAATAATTGGGATGTAATTTGTCTTACTTCAGTATTTGCTAGTTTGGCTTTAGTTTGTCCTTCAAATTGAGGGTCTTGATGTTTTAAAGAAATAATAGCAGTAATTCCTTCTAAGATGTCTTCACTTAATAAATGTTCGTCTTTTTTTAAAAGATTGGATTCCTTAGCATATTTAGAAATAACACGGGTTAGGGCTAGTTTAAAGCCTTCTTCGTGAGTTCCTCCTTCATGAGTAGGAATATTGTTAACAAAAGAAAAGATTTTTTGGCTTTGGGTGTAGTTAGGAATAGCATCTTTGCCTTCTTTTTCTTCTATTTTGTTTCCTTGTGCATCTTTTTTAGGGGGACGAATTTGGGTAGTGTATTCAAAGACAATTTCAAAAGCTAGTTTTTGGGATTCTTTTTCCAGATAAAAAATTTCGTGAAAAGGAGTTTGTTTGTGACTAGTGTTAATAAAATCTAGGTAGTCTTGCAAACCTTTTTCATGGCAAAAGTTAAAAACAGTTTCTTTTTCGTATCTTTTGTCAGCAATGTTTAATTTAAGACCTTTGTTTAAAAAAGATAATTGTTGCATTCTTTCTTTGAGAGTATCAAAGTTATAAATGGTAGTTTCTTGGAAAATTTCAGGGTCTGCTAAAAATTGGATAGTAGTTCCTCGTTTGTTAGTTTTTCCAATTACTTCCAAAGGCGAAACTGCAATTCCTTTTTCGTATTTTTGAAAATAGATTTGCTTATTGAGATGAATTTCTACAGTAAACCAAGTAGAAAGAGCATTTACCACAGAGGCTCCTACACCATGAAGTCCTCCTGAAACTTTGTAAGAAGAACTGTCAAATTTTCCTCCAGCATGAAGAGTAGTTAGAATTGTTTCTACTGCTGGTTTTCCTGTTTTGGGATGAATATCAACTGGGATTCCTCTACCGTTGTCAGAAACACTAATAATTTCTCCAGGTAGGATTTCTAAAGTAATGTTGTTAGCGTGTCCTGCTAAAGCTTCATCAATGGAATTATCAACGATTTCCCAGACTAAATGATGAAGTCCTTTTTGAGCAGTTGAACCAATATACATTCCTGGTCGTTTGCGAACTGCTTCCAAACCTTCTAAAATTTGAATACTATCGGCATTGTAATTTTTCAAAAGAATAGCTCCTTTTTGGGAAATTTATAAAATATTAAAAATAGATTAAAGAATCAAGAATAAAGAATAAAAATAAAATTGTAAAACATAAAAAACATGTAAAAAGATAAATAAAAAAACTTTGCAAATAGCAAAATATTAATTATGAAAAACATTTACCAATTATTTTTTAATTCATTATTTTTGGTAAAATATTTATTATTGTTTTTGATAATTTGGATAAAAAGATGATATTTTATACAACTTAATCACAACATATTATAACATAAAAACTAGTTATTTTGTGGTTTTTACAATTATTGAGTAAAAAATACTTCTAAATTGGCTTTTTGAGTTATAATAGAAGTATAGTAATTTTGTTTTACTATATTAATATTGCAAAAGGAAAGACAAGCATAAATGCAAATAGTAAGCTTAGGCAAGAAAAAATCTTTATTTTTTAGTTTATTTTTTTAGTGTACTTTTTATTTCTTTATTTAATACTTATCAAACAGTTGGAGCAGAACTAACAACTGAAACAACAACAATTCAAGTAGCAAAAACTCAAGTTGAAACTAAATCAACCGAAACTTAAACAAAGACAAACCTTGCAAAACTGTTAAATTAATTTATTTAAATATTTTTTTATTCACAAAACAACAATAAAGAACAAGCTAAAACTACTCAAAACTCTACACAAAAATAAACTAAAGGCACTAATACAAAAGAAGTTTTAGTATATGTTTGTTTAGTATTACTTGTTCTTTTCTCAACTGTAGGAACAGTTCTTTACGTTAAGTTAAAAAACAAAATAAATAATAATTTAATATCTTTATAATAGAAAACTACCAAATGGTAGTTTTCTATTATTATAAGTTTTGTGAATAAAAAAATATTTAAATAAATTAATTTAACAGTTTTGCAAGGTATTTTAAAGGCAAAAAATTTATTTATTAAATAAGTTTATTTAAGCATCTTTTTTATGTTATGTTATAGTTAATGGTAAATTAAATTTGTTATATAAAAAAATAAAAAGTAAAAGATTTATGGTATCTCGTTTATGCAAGACAGCAATATTATTGGATATATACGAAAAAATCAAAAACACATTCTAAGATTTAATTTAATTCATATTTGCTTTTGGTCGTGGGTATTAATGCATCTTTATGTTTTTGGGGTCTTTGAAAAAAAAGTAACTAATGATAATACAAGTGACAAAACAGATACTTTAGTTTTAGGAACTATTAATATTATGCCTCCTTTAGCTTTTGATGGTAAGGAAGGTGTTGGAGGTAGTTTAAAAACTGTAGATGGACAATATGTTAACGGTTCTGATGTTTTATTTTGTAAAGCTTTAGCAGGCAAACTAGGTTATAAATTAGATATTAAAGTTTATAGTAGTTTTACAGGAGTACTAAATGCTCTAACAAGTGGACAAGTAGATTTTATAATTGGTTCTATGAATAATACTCTTAGACGTAATGAAGTTGTTAAAGGAATTGATTATTTAAAAGCAACAGCAAGTATTTTAATTAAAAAGAATAAAAAAGAATTTTTTCAAAAATTTAAATTACCCAATCAAGAATTGATAACTTTAAAAAACAATAATGTTAAATTACAAGACAATGAAAAAATAAAATTAATGCTTATGGAAGGAGCTGTTTTTCATATACAAATAGAAAAAGACCATCTAATAAAACATAAAAATAATTTTAAATATGAAGGTATTGAAGCAGACCCTAAAGTACTAACTAATCCAGATTCTGCTGTTTGTGTTAATGCAGTTAAAGATGGCATAGTAGATGGTTTTATTACTGATACTCCAGTTGCTCAAGGTATTGCTAATAGTGATACAACAGGCGAACTTATCACTTTAGAATTTGTAGATAATGAATTTGCAGAACCTGCCTTTGAGCCTTTTGGTTTTTTCATTAGACAAGCACAACACAATCCTAAAGTATCAGAAGAAAAATTCCAACAAGCTGTTAAAGATGTTTATAAAAGTTCTGATCAGTCAGAACAAACAAAATATTATAATGAGAATTTTTTAAAACCAGCTACCCAAGATTATATACAAATAAAACAATCAAATAATTCTAATGGTGATAAAAAAACTGAAATTACTTTTTGGCAAAAAGTTTGGAAAACATTACCAACTTATAAAAAACCGTTTGTTTTTTCTTTTATGGTGGCTATTGATAGTGTTATTGTAGGATTTTTAATTACTTTGCTTTTTGTTAAAATTAAGATTTATGCAGAAAAACAAAATAAAAAAAATAATTCTTTATTAGCTTTTTATCTTTATAAAGGGCTATCTAAATTAATTGATGAGTTATTTATTTTTCTAAATGCTGTTCCTATTATGGTTCAAGCATTGTTATGTTGGAATTTATTATCCTTATTTGGTTATTTAAAAAAACCTCCTTATCCTTTTTTAGCTACTCCTTTTATTACTACTTTATTAGTTATTTCTCTAAATACTATTGCTAATTTAACTAATTTATTCATGCATAATATTAAAATGTTGGATAAAGGACAAATTGAGGCTGCTTATTCATTAGGAATGAATCAAAAACAAGTCTTTAAATATATTTTATTTGAACAAGGATTACAAAGAACTAAACCTTTTATTTGGCAACAATTTATTCTAAATATTAAAGACACTGCATTATTTTCTGTTGTTGGATTTATGGGCTTTATTTGGCAAGCAGATAGAAATAAAGTATTTGATTATGATCAAATTACTCCTTATTTTATTGTAAGTATCATTTATTTATTTTTAGTAAGAATGACAAATTATTTAGATAAAAAAACTAAAAAGAAAATGATATAATAAGAAAAAAGCATTTTTTAACATTTTAATAAATATTTATTTTACTTCTTTTATAAATTAAAATCAAAAAACCACCAAAAACCAAACCACACAACCAACAAAACAATTAACTTTTACTATTAAAAGAAAGTATTTAAAAATAAGGAGATATTAAAATTGAGAATTATACCTTATGAACTTTATCCTTATGCCTCTGATCTTGCTTTATGTGCTTTAAGAAAAGAATTTGGTATGTATGATCATTGTTTAAATACTTGCAAAAATAATAAAGCTATGCAACCGTTTTTAGATATGAAAAGAAATTATTTTTATTTATCATTTGATTTATGGGTATTAGAGATGCAACAAAGAAAGCGTTATATTAATAGTTTTCATTTGTTTTATGCCAATAAACACAAATATTGCCTTATTAACACTGATTTTATCTTGATATTGGAGTGTTGTATTCAATGGGAAATAAAAGGATTTATGCCTTACAACACTTCTTTATCTTGGTTTTTGGTGGCATTAAAATGTTTAGAACAACAACAACAAGAAGCCAAATCCCAAACCAACCCCCACCCCAACTTTGTACCAACTCCATCCACTAATTATTATCTAGATTTTTGTATCTATCAAAAGTTATTATTGTGGTACAAACAAACCTTTATGCAAGCCAACGAAAAAGGGAACCTCAAACCTAAACAACTCAATATGGAAGAAGTAAAAAGCTATTTCCAAACACAATTAAAACGAATATAGACTTTCAAATAGCAACAATCCATTGATGGATTGTTTTTTTATTTTTAAGGTTTTTTATTTGTTTAAAGAAACGCAACGCAACAGTTAGACAACAACAAAACGAACAAAACGCTTTTAGTGGTTCTCAAAGTTTTATTTAAAAATATACCATCTCCTTTTTGATCTTTTTTTAATAACAAATTTTTCATCGATATCCCAAAACATTTACAAAAAAATATAATTTTGCACAAAATTTAACAAAAGTATTTTTTTACTTGCCAAATCCTAAAATGTTTGTTATAATATTATAGTAATTATGTTGTGCGTTTTTGAAGCGCAATTTCGACAGACCAAATTTGCCGGAATTCAATCTTAAAACCATCCAAACATTTGCCATTTATTTTAGCAATTATTTTGCCAAATTTCAATTATTTTTTTAATTTTGAAAAAAAAGCAACAAAACATTTGCTATTTGTTTTTTTATGTGATATAATAAAAAATGTATTGCGATTTTATTTGCTTTGAAAACATTTTTTGAAAGCAAAAACAACAACTTTTGATTATTTTTTAATTATTTGTAACTTGCTAAATTGCATATTTTGATTATTTATTCTTAATTTATTTTTTCACAAATTTTTACCAAAACTACC
>NZ_JAGVSK010000007.1:0-33044 GCF_018283495.1 'Santalum album' aster yellows phytoplasma | reverse complement strand
AAAAAAACATTAGACATTTTTTAAGTGTAATGAAATTACTTTGTTAGTTTGAAAAGATAAGAAATTATCTATTTAATTTTAAGTCTTAAAGAGTAATTTTTAAACCAAAAGTTGTATAAAAAAACGAAACACCGCAAACACAACGAAGACCATCCTTTTAAAAAAAATCTCAAAAGCACTAAAAGCGGAGGCGAACCTGTTATTTACAAGTTTTTTTCAGATTATAAAGAAGAGACAGACTACATCACAAAAACCATCCAAAACCTTGTTTTACAAGGTATTTGCAGCTATCAAGATTTTACTATTTTATATCGTACTAACATTTTGGGACGCCCTTTGGAAGAAAAATTCTTAGCAAACAGCATTCCTTATCAAGTTTTTGGAGGTATTTCCTTTTACCAAAGCAAAGTAGTCAAAGATTTTTTAGCTTATCTCAATGTTATTGCAAATCCCTCACAAGATTTTGATTTCAAACGCATCATTAACACCCCTAAAAGAGGAATTGGAACAACTTCACTTGCACATCTAGAACAACTTGCCCAAGAAAAAAACTTAGCTCTCTTTGACGCCCTTAACTACCTAGACCAAACTCCAATTCAACCAAAAACCAAAACTAAACTAAACGAATTTCAAAAATTAATTACAGCTTTACGCCAAGAACTAATTAATGATTCTTTTGACTGTCTTAGTGATATAATTACTCATATTGATGAAAAAATTAAGTATTGTCACAAAAACGATGAAACTTACAAAATGCAATCAATAAAAGATTCTGAGCCTGCTTTACATTACATCGAAGAATTAAAATCAGTTTTTATGCAAGCAGAAAAAAATTTGGAAGGAAACATTTTTGAAAAACTAACCCAACTTTTAGATCAAATATCTTTGTATAGCGAAATTAACGAACAAACCGAACAAGACCCCAAAACCCCAAGCAAAAACGATCGCGTTAAACTTTCTACTATTCACAAAGTCAAAGGTTTAGAATTTAGAGTGGTTTTTATAGCTGCTTTTGAAGATATTTTTTTTGATTGCAACCAAAAAGAAAAAAGCGATTTAGAAGAATCAAGACGTCTAGCTTATGTAGCAATTACAAGAGCCGAAGAAAAGTTGTTTTTAACTGGGGCTTATCAAAGAGTTTCATATGGCAAACAAATAGACAGTCAACCTTCACGCTTTTTACAAGAAATGGGCTTTTTTCCAAAAGAAACCCCAAGACCAAATTATTTTTCCCCACATTTATTTCAACCAATCCAATCAAACCAAGTATCTTACACTAATGAAAATGGCTTTTTTCAAAAAGGAGACAAAGTCAAACACAAAACTCTCGGCTTGGGCGTAGTGGAAGCCATCATGCAAGATTTAATCCAAGTACGCTTTATAAATTCCCAAAATATAAAAATATTTGAAAATACAACTGCTTTTCTTGCTAAAATAAAAGAGTAAGTAAATTTTAAACATTTATCAAAAAACGAATCATCAATCATTATTTTATTAAATCGATTAGAAATTTAAAAACAACAAAACAACAAAAAAAATTAGCTAAGCAAATTACCAAAATCAAATTACCAAAATCAAATTACCAAAATCAAATTACCAAAATCAAAGGAGATTTTTATGAATTATACCGTTTTTTTTGTAACTATTTGTACTTTTATCGTTTTAAGTACTTTATTTTTAGCAGATAGCAACGACAGCTTTTCTTTGGGAAATTCTTTTTCCGAACAAAAACAAGGACGCAAAATCAAAGGCGAACAATTCTTCTTAAACTGCTTTCTTACTGTTTTAACCATGGCTTTTTTTGGACTTTCCTTTTGGTGCCAACAATAGTTGATGCCATATGCAATTAGAACAAAATACCTTAGCTTGGCACAATCATCGTAAAAAATACATTAATGCTTCCGAAGTAGCAGCTATCATGGGCTTAAATCCATTTGAAACCAAAGAGCAATTATTAAAAAGAAAAGTTTTTGACACTCCAATCGAAGACAACGAAGCAATGAAACGCGGACGAATTTTGGAACCCCAAGCAAGAAATTTTTTCAACCAAACACAAAAAATGCAATTCGAACCCAAAGCCTTTGTCAAAGATTTCATGTCTGCTTCTTTGGATGGATGGGACGCCCAATCCCAAAGCCTCTTAGAAATCAAATGCCCCATTTCTTTTGCCTCTTATACTTGGCAATCCTTTTTAAATGAAGGAAAAATCCCTACTATCTATTATGCCCAACTCCAAGCCCAAATTTATTGTTCTCAATCAATTAAAGCTTACTTTTTGGTCTATCAAAACGACCAAACCAACAAAAATATCGAAGTCAAAGAAGACCCGAATTTTATCACAAACATGCTTGAACAGTGCAGTCATTTTTTCCAATTATACTTAAAAACTAAACAATTACAAAAACAACTTCAAATTTAAAATTAATCATTTATATAAATATAAAAATACATTATTACTATTGCATTTCATTTAACCGTATTTATGACAAATTTCACCATAAAAAACGACCATAAACAAAAGATAAAACCACTTACAAAAATATTTAATTATTTTTTTGCTTTTTCTTATTGACAAACAACAAAAAAAGAGATATACTATAAGTAGTATTGCTAATTTTTAATTTGAGATTACGGAAAGGAGATATTAATGCCAAAAACTGTTTTTCGTAAAGGAGAAACTATCGAAGAAACGCTACGTCGTTTTAAAAGAGAAGTTTCTAAATCTGGTGTCCTAGCAGAAGCGCGTCGCAAAGAACATTATATTAAACCAAGCGTACAAAAGAAAAATCGCCAAAAAAATATGCGTAGTAAAAAGCGTTAATGTTTTAATCAATTAAAAGCTACTTGAAATAAGTTGCTTTTTTTATTTTATATTTGCTTATATTTGCTTAAGTTTTTTTTGCAAATGTCTTTTTATTTTATTCGTTCAAATGTTCGCTCAAATCATCAAAAAATAATCTCATTATTAAAAATTACCAAAAAAACAACTCAATTGCAACCAAAACTACAACCACCACCCAAACCCCAAATAGGAAATGCTAAATGATCATTAAAATCCACAATCAAACTTCTTTTTGCATCACACCTTTTAAATCTTTATTAATTAAAATGTTTTTACCCATCAAAGAAAAAAAATTAATGCATCTCATTTTTGTTACCAACGAAAAAATTCAAGAACTTAATTCCTTTTATCGCCAAAAAAATTATCCCACAGATGTTTTGTCTTTTACTAATGATTTAACTTTTTTTGCAGGCTTAGAAGACAATTCTTTAGGCGATGTTTTTATTTCTTTTTCCAAAGCCCAAGTCCAAGCACAAACAGCCAAGCACAGTTTAGAACGCGAAATTGCTTTTTTAGCAGTGCATGGTTTTTTGCATCTTAAGGGTTATCAACACCGCACCGAAGAAGAGTTTCAAATAATGCTTGCTTTACAAGAAAAAATTTTACAAAACGTAGGTCTAAATTTAGACAAAACACATAAAACAGCAGCAGCCCCAAATCCCATAAAAACCAAACAAAAAGAAACAAACCAAAATAAAAACACCCGCACAAACACCAACAAGAAAAAAGAAAAACAAAAAAATAACTAAGAAATTGAGGACTTACATGGATTTTAAATCTGGTTTTATTGCTATTTTGGGACGCCCAAACGTCGGCAAATCAACTCTTCTAAACGCATTAACCCAACAAAAAGTTGCCATCACAAGCGCCAAACCCCAAACAACACGCCACAAAATTATTGGCATTTGCCACGAACCTAACGCCCAATATATTTTTGTAGACACCCCAGGAATTAACCAATATAAACATTTATTGAACCAAAAAATGAACAACATCGCTTTTCAAAGCATCAAAGACGTTGATTTAATTCTCTTTTTAACAGATTCCTTTTATCATCCCAAAGAAGAAACTTTGTTAAAAATGATTTTCCAAACCAAAAAACCAGTTTTTTTAGTCATCAACAAAATTGACCGTTTAAAGAGCAAAAGCCAAATTGATGCTATTATTTTAAGCTATTTAAACCATTTTTCTTTTCAAACAGTAATCCCACTTTCTGCTATCAAAGCCAAAAACACCACTTTTTTAAAAGAAAATATCTATCAAAATATCAAACCAGGGGTCGCTTACTATCCGCAAGACATGATTACTGATCAAAAAAAAGAACTTTGGATAGCAGAAATAATCCGCGAAAAAGTCCTTTATTATGTCCACGAAGAAATCCCTCACGCCTCAGCCGTAATAATTGAAAAAATGGAACAAAAAGACCATTTATTAGAAATTTGGGGCTTGATTTTGGTAGAAAGAAGCTCTCAAAAACAAATCTTAATTGGCAAGGCAGGCTCCAAACTCAAACAAATAGGAACACATGTTCGCCAAGACCTCAATTGCCATTTGCAAATCAAAACTCACATTAATTTATGGGTCAAGGTGTATCCTAATTGGCGCAACCAAAAAGATTTATTAAGTCGCTTTGGATATTAAATAATTATAATTGAAAAAACTCAAAAAAACAAAATCAAAAAAAAAAAAAACAACGCAAAAATCAAAACATCAACACCAACAACAAAAAGGAGCTTTTGGGATGCAACATTTAGACAAAGTTATTTCATTAGCCAAACAAACAGGATTTGTATTTGCAGGCAGTGAAATTTATGGGGGACTTGCCAATAGTTGGGATTATGGTCCTTTAGGCAGTTTATTAAAAAACAACATTAAAAAAGCTTGGTTGCAAAAATTTGTCCAAGAACAACCCAATAATTTTTTGTTAGATGGATCCATTTTACTTAATTCTACCGTATGGAAAGCCTCAGGTCATCTGGATTCTTTTTCTGATCCCCTTACCGAAAATCAAGACACCAACAAGAGATTTCGTGCTGATAAACTCATCGAAAGCCACAATCCACAGTTAGATATTAGCGGTTGGTCCTACGAACAAATGCATGACTATTTAGTCAAAAACCAAGTCTTAGGAACTTCCAACTGGACACCCATCAGACCTTTTAACATGCTTTTTAAAACCCATCAAGGAGTCATTTTGGAAAACTCCAAACCTCTATATTTAAGACCTGAAACAGCACAAGGAATTTTTATCCAATTTAAAAACATTTTAAAAACTACCAGAAAAAAACTTCCCTTTGGAGTCTGCCAAATTGGAAAAGTATTCCGCAACGAAGTGACACCTGGCAACTTTATTTTCCGTACTTGTGAATTTGAACAAATGGAACTAGAATTTTTTTGCCAACGAGGCACCGAAGCCCATTGGTTTAACCACTGGAAAAAATTAATGTATGATTTTTTAATTACTTTGGGTATGAACCCGCAAAATTTAACATTTAAAGATCACAAAAAAGAAAACCTCAGCCATTATTCACAACAAACTTGCGATATTTTATTCAAATTTCCTTGGGGTTTTGATGAACTTTGGGGGATTGCTTCCAGAACAAACTTCGACTTGAAAACCCACCAACAACACTCCAAAAAAGATCTTACTTATTTTGACGAAACTACCAAACAAAAAATTTTACCCTACGTTATCGAACCTTCTTTAGGAATAGAAAGACTATTTTTTGCTTTTCTAATTAACAATTACCACGAAGAAAACACCTCCAACGAAACAAGGCAAATCCTTACTTTTCACCCTTTTTTAGCACCTTACAAAGTAGCTGTTTTGCCATTAATCAAAAAAACACACAGCGCCAAAGCCCAAGAAATCCACCAGTATTTAGCCAAACATTTTGATGTTTGTTACGATGAGACACAAAGTATTGGCAAAAGATACCGCAGACAAGATATGATTGGTACTCCTTTTTGTCTCACTGTAGACGACCAAACCCTTACCCACAACACAGTGACTTTAAGAAACCGTGACACCGCCCAACAACAAACCTTTTTACTAGCAGAAGCCAAACAATACATCCAAGAAAAAATTATTTTAAAATAAAGGATCAAAATGGAAGATAACAAACAATTAATTGATCAAATCAATGAAAAAATGCCTATCCTTGATTTAGTTCAAGAATTTGTACAATTAAAAAAATCAGGCAAAAATTACATGGGGTTGTGCCCTTTTCACGATGAAAAAACGCCTTCTTTTTCTGTGTCTCCTGAAAGAAATATAGGAGTTTGTATGTCTTGTAAAAAAGGCGGTAATCCTGTTTTTTTTTACAAAAGCATCAAAAACACCTCTTTAAATCAAGCCATTTTTGAACTGGCAACCCGCTTGGGCATTGCTACTTCCCTACCCCAGCAAAACACCCATCAATACCAAAAATTCTACAACATCATTCAAGAAGCAGCAGATTTTTATTCCCATCAATTAAAACACAACAAACAAGTCCTCAATTATTTAGAAAAAAGAGGCTTTGACAATGACATAATAAAACATTTTAAATTAGGTTATGCTCCCAAAGCTTCCCATTTATCACGTTATTTAATAGAAGGTACCAAATTTGACCCTGATGACCTCAAAAAATTAAGTCTCATCAATCAAGACGACAAAACCGGCAACTTTTATGATTTTTTCAAAAACCGACTCATTTTTCCCATTACTAACAAATCAGGCCAAATTGTTGCTTTTTCCAGCCGCAGTCTAGATGATCAAATGCCTAAATATCTCAACAGTCCCGAAACAATAATTTTCAAAAAAGGCGAAACTTTGTATCAATACTACGAAAACCAAGCTGAAATCAGAAAAAAACAAAAAGTCATTTTGCATGAAGGTTTTTTTGATGTTATGGCATCTTTCAAAGCCCAATTCAAAAACGTAGTTGCTACCATGGGAACCAACCTTACTTTGGATCATGCCAAACTATTAAAAAAACTCACCGACAAAATAATTATTGCCTATGACGGCGACAAAGCAGGAAAAACCGCTACTTTAGAAATTGGAACCTTTCTCCAAAAAAACCACTTCAAAGTCCAAATAGTAGATTTTCCCAATAATCTAGACCCCGATGAATACATCAAAACTGAAGGACCCGAAAAATACCAACACCTTCTAACTGATAATTTAAGGGATTTTTTAGCTTTGAAAGTGGATTTGATTTGCCAACAAATGGATTATTACAACCAAGCCCAAACCAAAAAAGAATTACAAGAACTATTCCAATCCTCAAGCTTTGAAATCAAAATGCTTTATCAAGAATACTTACAAAAAACATATCAACTAACAGTTAACCTTAATTCTCAAGTCTCCATTAACAAAACCCCAAAACCTCCTTACATTGCTCACACCAAACAACAATTAAATGTAACCAAATTTGACATTAAAATAGAAATCATCATAGAATTGCTTTTAAATGCTGCTTTTTTCAAAACCCAAAACTCCAAAACATTTGCCACCATCAAAAAAACCCCCGGTTTTGATGACTTGCAATGCAGTTGTCTGCTAAACTATATTAAAAATTATTACAAGAAAAATCCTAAACAAACTTGTATTCCTTGGGAAGAAATCAAAAACACCGCATTTAAAGAAAATATTGATGATTTATTGACATCTATCGAAAAACATCATTTTTTTAAAATGGAAAAGCGCCCTCTTTTACAAGATAAAGAAGGCAAAATATTTAACAATTATATAAAAGAATTAGAAATCCGCGACAAAATAGAACAAAAACAACAAAAAATAAATGAGTTAAATGATAAATTACTTCCAATAGATAACACTGAAAAAAACAAATTACAAAAAAAGAAAGACAAGCTCAAAAAAGAAAGAAGACAATTACAACAACAATTAAGCGAATTAGTAAATGATATATTTTGTTAAAAAACAAACCACTCAAAAAACCAAAATCAAAACAAGTTCATATCCAAATTTTAATTAAAAAAAGAAAAAAGGGAGTTAATAAATGGAATTCGTTAACATAATCAAAACTTTAAATGAGCAAGCTGGAATCGAAAAAAAACTAACATCTCAATTAATTATGTCTTTTTTGCAAAATCAAAACATAAAAATACCATATCAACAAATAGCACAAAACCTAAAAGAACAAGGGATTCAAATTATTTCTTGCGAAACACAAGCAGCTCCATCTCTAAATGAAAACTCCAATCAAAATGATACGCACCCCCAAACAAACACCACCAATGATGATTTTACTGACCTTGATTCCGAATTAACAAATGCAAACTTAGAAAAAACAGATGACAACAAAGATGAAGACAACACACAAGACTCAGAAGAAGACATCCAAGATTTTGACATTTCTGAAAAGGACTTAATATCAGATGAAAAACTCATAGAATTAGAAGAAGACGAAGATGAAAAAATTTCTAAAGAAGAAATTTCTAAAATCCATTCTGATATTAAAATGGATGACTCAGTTCGCATGTATTTAAAAGAAATTGGTCAAATCCCTTTGCTTTCGCTAGCAGAAGAACAAAAAAAATCCATTTTAGTTTTTTTAGGAAAACAAGCCAAACAAAATCTTGCCAAGCACAAAACCAAAGAAATTGAATTATCCGAAGAACAACTCCAAGAAGCACATGACCAAATCGAACAAGCAAGGCGCGCCAAAGATATTTTGGTAGAATCCAATTATAGATTAGTAGTTTCCATTGCCAAACGATATATTGGAAGAGGCATTTTGTTTCTTGATTTAATCCAAGAAGGCAACATGGGCTTAATGCGTGCAGTAGATAAATTCGATTATCAAAAAGGATTTAAATTTTCTACCTATGCCACTTGGTGGATTAGACAAGCCATCACAAGAGCGATTGCCGATCAAGCAAGAACTATCCGAATTCCTGTCCACATCGTAGAAACTATTAATAAAATGGCACTTTGCACTCGCAAATTAACTCAAAAACTTAAGAAAAAACCTACAGTTGAAGAGTTAGCCGACAAAATGAATATTTCTGATGAAAAAATTCGCAGCATCCAATATATTGAAAAAAAACCCATCTCTTTGGAAGCTCCCGCAAGAGAAAACGAAGAAGACGAAACTTCTTTGGGGGATTTTATCTCAGATCCCAACATTTTATCCCCCCACGAATACATGATGAAAGAAGTAACTCAAAATCTTTTAGATGAAGTCCTAGAAAATACCTTAACTGACCGCGAGGAAAAAGTATTAAAAATGCGCTATGGTTTTTTAGATGGCAAAACCCACACTTTAGAAGAAGTAGGCGCTTTATTTGGAGTTACTAGAGAAAGAATCCGCCAAATTGAATCCAAAGCTCTAAGACGACTCAGAACTCCAGCTAAACAAAGCAAATTAAAAAGTTTGTACCACAACCACAAATAAAATGAAACGAATCCCTTTTATTGCGTCTCTTACTAAAAATTATGACACCGTTGTAGACATCGGAACAGATCATGGTTTAGTTACTCAAAAAGGCTTTTCAACAAGGCTATATCAAACAAGCAATTGCAGCAGATATAAGATTAAAACCTTTATTTCAAGCCCAAAAAAACCTTGCTTGCTATCCAGTTACTTTTTGTTTAAATGACGGATTCAAAAACATTTGCCAAGATTTTGATCTTGCCCTAATTTGTGGTATGGGAACTTATGCTATTACTAAAATACTTGAAAAAAGTCCTGATAAAAGCAAACATTTTATATTAGGATCACAAAGCAATCAAGATTATCTTCAAGAATGGCTATTAAAAAACGATTTTCAAATTTTAGAAGAATATCATTTATTTGACAAATTTTTTTATCATTTCTTAAAAGTAACTCGCAAAAGCTAATTTTTGCTTCCAATTACATATCTATGATTAAACCAAACTATTAAAATAGTTTGGTTTTTTTGTTATAAGTTAATAATTGTGCCATTTTATAAACAAAAAAGACCAACGATTAAGCTGGTCTTAAATGTTATATTAAAATATTAAGTTGTCTAAATAAATGAAACAGTTAGAAAAGACCCATAAAAACCCATATAAATATTTTGTAAAGGTTTTATCATCAAAAAAAGCAAGACAACAATATATTTATTTTATGTTTCCTTAACAATATATTTTTTATTTATTCAAATGCGCTAAAATAGCTTTTTGAACTTTTTCATAATCTTGAGGAAACATCAAAGAAGCATTATTTTTAAAAACCAAATTAATTTCTTTTTCATCAAAACGAGGAATCAAATGCACATGATAATGAAAAACAGTCTGCCCTGCTACTTTGCCATTATTATTTAATAAATTGATTCCCTGAGCTTGAAAAACATCCATTAATACTTTGCTTATTTGATGTACTACTTTAAACAAATGGGCAAAAACATCTTCGGGCATCATCAAAATATCACGATATTCTTGTTTAGGCACCACCAAAGTGTGTCCTTTGGTCGCTTGGGTAATATCTAAAAAAGCAACTACTAAATTATCCTCATAAAGTAGATAACCAGGAACTTGTTTTTTGATAATTTTAGTAAAAATAGTTGACATAAAAACTCCTTTAAATGTGTTTTTGGATAAATAAACTTGCAATTAAGCACCAATATTATAAATTTATTCCATTTTGCGCACAATATTTTTAAAATTACACTTAGCAATTTGAGGCAAAATCTCTAATCCGTGTTGTTTTACTATCAAATCAATTTGCAAATCTACCAATTTGCCTGCTCCTAATTGCAATTTGGAATTAATTTTCTTAGAAAGTTTTGCTATTTGTGTTAAAAAAAGATATCTAGCAATAACAGAAGCCACAGCAACACTAAAATAAGAACTATCGGCCTTAGTTTCAAAAATAATCTTTGTATAAATCTCATTTTGGGCTTTTTGGTCTTGCAAATAATTAAAATAATTTTTAGGAAAGCAAAACTGATCCAAAATGACAGGAACATTTGGAGAAGCTTTTAAAACGGTTTGCTTAATTGCTTCGTTATGCATTAAAGCCTTAATTTTGTTGAGATTACATTGTTTGATTGTTTGATTGTATTCTAAAGGCATCATTATTTTAACAGAATAAATAACTTCTTTCATAATTAAAGGAGCTAGCTGCATTATTTTTTCATCTGAGATTTTTTTGGATTCAGCAATAGTTCCTAATTTTTGCAAAAAAACAATATTTTTAGCAGTCAAGTAAACACAACAAACAATAACAGGACCAAAAACATCTCCTGTACCTACTTCATCAGAACCAATGGATGGAAGATAATAAGTTTTTTTGTTATAAAGTGGCAAAAATGAATTTGTCCCTGCATTGCTTTTAGTTTTTAACGTTGGAACTTGTTTGACTAATGAATGGCTAACTTCTTTTATTTCGCTATTATCGCTAACTGTTTTCATTTGCAATATTTTTTTAATAAAAGCAACGATAGATAAGGTATTTTTTCCTTGCACTAACAAAGTTCCGTTATTATAAACTGTTATTTTAGCCAAAGATTCATCTATAACAAAAGCAACCGTTTTATTAGGTGATAATTTTAATTGTTTGTAGTAGAATTTTTTAATTGTTGCTACTTGATTGTTGTTCAATTTGAAACTATAATTTGACATCACTTAATACCTCCTTAATATTTCTTGCATTTTGGCAGTTTTTGTTGTCTTTGGTTTTGCAAAAAAGACCAAAATTTGTCATCACTTCTTTTATTATATATCACAATAAACTGAAAAAAGATAAAATAACAAGCTAATATTTGCAATTTATATAAAAAAATTAGAATATTTGAAAAAAATTCTAACTTTGAATTGAAAATTATTTTTGCAAAATTATTTTTGATTAAAATTGCTTTTTGAAAGTCTTGCAACTTGCAACTTAGTTTATTTTTTTAATTACATCTTTTATAAATAGCCAATTTATAAATGGAAAGGGACAAATATTGTTTTTAAACTTGAGTTTGTTTATGATAAAAGAAACTTTGCAAATGATAAGAGACTTTTTGCAACAAAAATATTGCTCTTCATTATTTATGGTTTTTAAAAAAGTTTTGCAATACTGTTTCATATTGATTATTTTCTTTATCTTTATAAAAATTAACATTATTTTCCATCAAGTAATAACGCAGTTTTTTGGGAATAAAAATACGAATTTTTTCTTCATTATACCCAATTTGAATTTTTTGATCTTTAATAATGATAGGTCTTTTTAAAATTTCAGGATTTTCAATAATAATTTTTTTGATGTTGTCGGTGTTGATAGTTTCCAAATCTATTTGTTTTTCTTTAAAAATTTTGGAACGTCGCGAAATAATATCATTAAACCCATAATCACAATTTTTTAAAATTAAATCCAGATCTTGTGGTTGCATTTTATAATTTAACAAATTACGCTCTTCGTATCTTACCCCATGAGCTTTTAACCATTTTTTAACTTTTTTACAAGACACAAAACTAAAACTCGTATAAACAATTACCATAATTATTTATGTAATTCTCCTTTGATAAAATAAATTAATGAATGAATTTTGGCGTGCAAAAATGCGATATTCATATATTAAAAATATTATATTTTATTTTTAAAATGTAATAGTGCTATTAAAAATTTTAAATTATAATTAATTTGAGTTATAAAATGTAGAAGGTTTTTTATTTTTAGTTAAATAATGGTTAATTTTGAAAAATAATTAAAATCCTAAGGCAAATCCAAAGGCAAAATGTTTTTTACAACATCTGCATATCCTAAAAGGAAAAACAAAAGGAAAATCAATGCAAGGAAAGAAAAAAGAATAAAAAGGGTAAAAAGTTATTAAAATGATCCCAAAATATTTAAAAAAAAGACCGTTTTATTTTTTAAAAAAGTTATTTATTGTGGTTCAATAAAAAATTTTAATATTAAAAACGGTGTTAATATAAAAATCGAAATAAATTTTGAATAAAAAAATAATTCGATAAATAATAAAATAAATTTGGTGCACTATTTGCAAAAAAAGATATCATTGTAAAAAATCAAATAGTTTTGAAAATGGTTTTTTAAAATAATGGAAATAAGAAAATAATGAAAAAATGCTATAAACTACTTTTAAACTGTCAAAATAATAGGAATAATAATTGGATTTCTCAAAGTAATTCCGTATATTTTAGAGGCAAGATAATCAACGATAATTTTGTTTAAAGTCTCTTTTTGCACTTCATCTTGTTTAATAGCAGTTTCAATACTATTTTTAATATCATAAGAAATTTGTTTAATCATTTCTTGATTATCTTTCATATAAATAAAGCCACGAGAAACAATTGTTGGTAAATTAAGGACTTTTTTTCTTTTTAAATCAATACTCATAACAACAGAAAATAAGCCTTTTTCACTCAGACTACGACGTTCTTTTAGGATGGCATTGCCCACATCGTCTATTCCAGAAGCATCGATAAAGACGTTGCCTACATTCGTTTTTTGGGTAATGGCAGCTTTTTCAGGAGCTAAGTTTACCATTTGTCCGTTTTCCAAAATAAAAATATTACTTTCTGGAATACCACATTCTAGAGCTAAATTTTTGTGTGCAATTAACATGCGATGTTCGCCGTGAACTGGAATAAAATATTTAGGCTTGGTAAGCGAAAGCATCAATTTCAGGTCATTTTGGTTACCGTGTCCTGATACGTGAGTGTTAATTAAAGGTCCGTGAGTGATGACGTTGACATTTTTTTTGAAAAGTAAATCAAAAATTTTATTAATGTTTTCTTGGTTGCCAGGAATGGGAGAAGAAGAAAAAATGATAGTATCTTTGGGACTTAACTTAATTTGTCTGTGAGTGTTGTTAGCAATTCTGCTTAAAGCTGCTAAGGGCTCTCCTTGTGAGCCGGTGCAAAGCAAGATAATATCGCGATATTTGTGAATGTTATTACTTGTGACAAGGGTGCCTTCAGGAATGTTAAGATAGCCATGTTTTTTGCCAATTTCCAAAGCTTTTTCCATGCTGCGCCCAAACACTGCAACTTTTCTTTTAGTCTGAATAGCAGCTTCTACAATTTGTTTGATGCGGTAAAAATTAGAAGCAAAAGTAACAATAATGATGCGGTCTGCAATATTTACAAAAAGTTCATTAATGGAAGCCCCAATAGTACTTTCGGATTGGACCAACCCAGATTGCTCGGCATTAGTAGAATCAGAAAGCAGGCACAAAACGCCTTCTTGTTTAATCTTGATTAATTTATCATATTGCGCTTCTGGACCTACTGGAGTATAATCAATTTTAAAATCCCCAGTATAAAAAATATTGCCGTATTTGGTGTTAAAAACGATCCCAAAAGTGTCAGGAATAGAGTGGTTAAGTCTGATGAAAGACACATTTACTTGATGGCTAAATTCGTATTTGGTATCATGGCTGTATTTTTCTATTTTGGGCAGGGCGCCAATTTCTTTATGCTCTGCTAATTTATGTTCTAACAAATAATATGCAATCCCTGAGACAAAAATTTTAGGAATACGCACTTTTTTAAGCAAATAAGGAATGCCTCCAATATGATCTTCATGTCCGTGAGTAACAAAAAGCCCTACAATACGCGATTCGTTTTTCAATAAATAATCATAA
Source organism: 'Santalum album' aster yellows phytoplasma (assembly GCF_018283495.1). Classification (NCBI taxonomy): domain Bacteria; kingdom Bacillati; phylum Mycoplasmatota; class Mollicutes; order Acholeplasmatales; family Acholeplasmataceae; genus Candidatus Phytoplasma; species 'Santalum album' aster yellows phytoplasma. The sequence goes on along the minus strand of NZ_JAGVSK010000007.1, from coordinate 18,637 downwards.
TCGGGAATGACGTAATTGACTCCTAACAAAAAATCATCTGAAAACAAAATCCCTGAATCTACAATAAAAATTTGCTTGTGAATTTCAAAAACATACATGTTTTTCCCAACTTCACCAAGCCCTCCCAAAGCAAAGAAAGAAACATCGGAATTATAGTTATTAATCTTTGGGTCTAAATTATTCATAAAAATTATTCTCCTTTAAATCTCATTAAAATCAATAAAAAACTGTCAAGGTTTCCTATTTTAACGATTATTACTACCTATATTATAGTATAATATAAGCAACAATTGTAATTAATTATTGTATAAAATTAATATTTTTAGCAAAAAAGACATTATAAATTATATTCATAAAGAAAATAGGTAATAAAGTTTATGAAAAAACTAATTTTTTTTGATATTGACGGCACTTTAAGAAGTAATAAAAATAAAGCTATTTTGCCTCAGACAAAAGCGTTAATCAAAGAGCTTTCACAAAGTCCTAATGTAGTTTTAGGAATTGCTACAGGCAGAAGTTATGCTAGATTAGGAGTTTTAAAAGAATTAAGACCTTTATTTAAATATTTAGTTTTGTGCAACGGCGCTCTTACAATGCAAGCACAAAAGACGCAAGAAGAAAAAGTCCTTAATGAGGTTTGTTTTGACCAAAAAGATGTTATGCAAGTTAAAAAAGCAGCTGCTACAAATGGAATTGCTTTAACTCTTTTTACCTTAGACCAAATTTTTGCCATAGATTTACAAAACAACCAAACACTCAACAATATTAGCAGTTTTAAAGGGGAACAAAAACTAGTTCTAAATGATGCTTTTTTTGAGCAACAAAAAGTTTATCAAATGGTATTATTACATGAAAAAGAAAACGATAAAGAAAAGATACAACAATTTTTAAAAGATATGCCCCAATTAAAAGCTTACTTTTGGGATAGTGGTTTTGTTGATATAATGTATCAAAAAATAGACAAATCATACGGAATTAAGCAAATTAAGACTCTTTATCCCGATCATCAATTAATTTGTATGGGAGACGGTCCCAACGACTTTGAAATGCTTAAATTAGCTGATGTGGCAATTACTATGGGAAATACCAAAATAGAAGATTTAAAAAATATTGCTAATTTTGTAAGCCCTCATATTGATGAAGACCGCATGTATGATTTTTTTAAGACTAAAAAAATAATTTAATAGTTTGAAAGAAAAGTTGTAACAATTTGTTGCAGCTTTTTTTGTTGTGTTAATATATAATAAAAGTTAAACCGCTTATCTCATCAATAAGCGGTTTAACTTTTTAGTTTATAGTTTTATTTTATATTTATTATGGGGAATAATAAATGGAGCGGGCGATGGGAATCGAACCCACGTCTTTAGCTTGGAAGGCTAAGGTAATGGCCATTATACGACGCCCGCATAGATAGTTAATTAAGGAATGGTCGGGAAGGCAGGATTTGAACCCGCGACCTCCTGGTCCCAAACCAGGCGCTATACCAAGCTAAGCTACTTCCCGTTAATTGCATTTATGATGTTTTAATGGCACACCCAAGAGGATTTGAACCCCTAGTCTTCTGATCCGTAGTCAGATGCTCTATCCAATTGAGCTATGGGTGCTTTTTTGATCAAATTGGTGACCCGTACGGGATTTGAACCCGTGAATGCATGCGTGAAAGGCATGTGAGTTAACCGTTTCTCCAACGGGCCTAATATTTTTTATTTATACCTTGGAATAAATCATAAAGCACAAATAAAAATAATCTCTTAAAGTGGCATCAAAATAAAATAAGTTATTCAAAAGTTTTTTTAATTTTAACCAATAATTATTATACCAACATTTAGCCAAAAAGTCAAATAATAAAATTGTTTTATGACAAATATTTGCAAAATATGTATTATTGCGATATTTTGGTGTAGAAATACAGTCGTGCAGGAACCCAACAAATACATTTTGCAAGAATTAAGGAGCAAGAATTAATATTTATACTATTTTTCAATTTTGCAAAAACTTTAATAATGGAAAATGGTACTATTTTTGAAATTTAGGTTTTCTAATAATTCCTACTCCAATAGCGCTGTCTCCTACATGACACCCAACAACAGGAGTTAAAGGGATTTGTACTAAATTTTTTAAGCCTAATTGGGTTTCTAAAACTTGTTGAAACTCGTTTTTTAATTCAGGGTGACCTGTAAAAATTAAATGGATTTGATAATCATGATTTTGGATATATTCTTTGATTTTAGAAGTTATGGCTAAAAGTGCTTTGTGGGAGCTTAAAGTCTTTTTAATTAAGGCAATTTTGCCATCTTGTTGAACTTGCAAAATGGGATTTATTCTCAAAAGGCGCCCCAAAAAACTTTTTACTCCTACTAAACGTCCATTTTTAATTAATTGTGTAAGCTTTTTGGTCATAAAAAAAATGGTATTATTTTCTTTAATGAAATCTAAATGCTTAACAACTTGTTCTAGGGATTTGCCTTCTGCAAATAAACGATAAGCTTCTAGGGCAAAAAAACCTTCACAAAAACAGACAGTTTTAGTGTCATAACAGTGTACCTCAATTTTATCTGATACCATTTTTCCTGCTTGAATAATAGCATTATAAGTGCCGCTTAAAGCAGAAGATAGCGTAGTTACAAAAACTTTTTGATAACCTTGTAAAGCTAACTTTTCAAAATAAACTACCATTTCGCCAACCGATACTTGCGAAGTTTTAGGCATAAAATCAGGGTTGTTTTTAAACATTTGATAAAATTGATCGTATTTCATGGTTTTACCATCAATATATTCTTGATCGTCGATTAAAATTTTGATTCTAAGAATGTCAATATCACAAGAATGCGAGTAATAATCGAGACAACTAGTAGAAGTGGTTGCAACTTTTATTTTCACATCATTCTCCTTTAATTTGCTTTAGGGATGCCAATTATTTGCCATATAAAGGTTTTTGGTAATGAAAAATATTTGGAATATAATTAAAATATCAAAAGAAATTAGTATTAAAAATAGATGTTAGTGGGTTGTAATTAGGGTTTATTTGGGGTGAAGTAGTGCAAAAATGAAAAATACAAAAATTAAATTGTCAGATTGGTCAAATTGGAAAAACAAAAGAGCAAAAAACAAAAGGAAGGCACAACAACAATAAATTAACTTTTTTATATTGAATTATTGTTTTTTGACAACTTTCTTATTATTTTGTATCGTATTTATTTGTATTTATTATTCGTTTTATTCACTTTTAACACTAATGAAAATAGGAATAACAATAGGTCTTTTTTTAGTTTCTTTGAATAAAAATTTAACTAATGATTCTCTAATATTTTTTTTGAAATCATTCCATTTAAGATACTTTTTTTTCAAAAAAATTTCACTTTTTTCATCAAAAATAGCTTTTAACTTAGGAAAAATATGACTAGTTTCAGAATCTGCCAAAAAGCCTTTACTTACTAATTGTGGAGCACCTACTATTTTTTTGTGTTTAGCATTAACATTGGCAACAACAATTACAACTCCATCCGCTGCTAAAAATTCACGGTCTTTCATAATAAAATCTTGCCCACCAATAACGGGAGTACCATCAATTAAAATTTCTGTAAGAACACCAGTATTAGATTCGGCAAAGGCATCTTTTTGTGGGTCACAATGCCAAATACTGCCATTTTCTAACAAGAAAGTTTGGTTGAGTTTGAATCCTAAACTTTGGGCAATTTTTTGCACTTGATATTGATGACGATATTCGCCCATAACAGGAATAATGTATTGAGGTTTTAAAAAATTAAGCATCAATTTGAGGGTTTTTTCATAATCATTGGAACAAGCGTCTAGGTCTTTTACCAAAACATGGGCTTGAATATTGTGGCGTGACAAAAGATCTAGGGTTTGAGATTGCATTTTGGCAATTCCTGCCATTTCTTTGGACATTAACAACACTAAATCTTGGGGCGTTAAATGAATTAAAGTGTCTGTTTTTTGACACATTTTTTGCAAATGAAACAAAGATTCAAAATGTTTACCTAGCACAAAGACAACTAATTTTGGATGTTTTTTGGAGTCTTCTAGTGTTTTTAATTCCACTAAATTGAAGGAAGGCACTTTTAAAAAACCTTTTTTCAAAGCAATATCAATAATTTTTTCACTTTTTCTACCTAAAAAAGTTATTTTAAAATTAAGTCTACATGCCAAATCCACTATGGATTGAATTTTTAACAAATCAGGCATCAAAGAAGGAATAACAATAATACCTTCGGATTTAAGCAAGTGATTGCTAAAATAGTTATTCAATTTGTGCTCAAAACTCGATGCATCATTATTATGCGCAGATGTGCTAAAAGCCCCACGACAAGAAGGCAAAAAGGCAAGTACTTTGGGTTGTGCTAATTGAGCTAATCTTGTAAAATTAGTTTGAAAAAATTTATTTTTAGAATGCAATAATTTAAGGTCGCCAGAGTAAACGATGCTACCTCGTTTAGTTTGAAAAACCATTCCCAATGTTTCAGGAATCAATTGCGATGTAGCAAAAAAAGCCACTGCCACATCATCAAAAATAAGTCTTTCATCGCTTTTAACGATTTGTAGATTAAAATTGCGGTAATTAATTTTATGACTTTGAAAATGCGCTTTTAGAACTTGCATCGTAAAATAAGAAGCATAAACAGGGATATCAAAATCTTTCATCAAGTAAGGCAAGGCACCCAAATTGGTTTCAAAAGCTGATGATAAAAAAACGCCTTTAATCTTGTCTTTGATATCTTGTAATTTGTAATAATCAGCAATCATAGAATCGATGCCATAAAGAGCGGTATTGGGATATTTTAGTCCAGCATCAAGTAAAAAATAAGATTCGTTAATTTGCAAGACGTAAAAATTTTTTCCACTTTCGCCCAGTCCTCCTAAAGCAAAAAATTTAATGTCATTCACTTGGAACCTCCAGTTTGTAATTTGAAAATTATTCATAATTAAAGATGAAAATAATTTCTTGAAATATTTTGAAAATTAAAAATTAAAAAAATAAAAATTGGGATTGAATTGGGATTGCAAATCCGGAATTGAGCATTGAAAAATATATTTAGGTTTGGTTTTTGGTTGTTGTTGGCATTGTTGAATTATTTAGTAAATATTTTTTCGTTTTGTCAATTTAGATGTTTTTGCAAAAGCGGGATTGGGATACGATAATGCCGCATTTATTTAATTTATCAATAAAAGACTTGCAAAATGCCCAAAATAAAAATCAAACAGCAATTGCAATTCAATAAATTAAATGCAATAAAAGACTTGCAACAAATGCACGAAAACTTTTAGGAAACTTGCTTGTATTTTATTGTAGCAAAAATGTTATTTATTAGGTTAAAAGTATTTTATAAGAGTAAAAATCAAATTTTGAATAATTAAAAATATTAGCCAGAAAGAAAAAAGAAAAGAAATATCATAAAAAATATTAGGTGGATTATTGATGGTTTTGGGCAATTTGATAATAATTTTAAATCATTAACAAAAAATATTTTTTCAGTTTTCTTTGGTTTTTTCAAATATTGCATTTTTTATTGGATATGAAAATCTCCAAAAGCAATTTTTTATTGATAAATATTTTTAATAATTTTCAAAATCATAAATAATTGAAAAAATAATTGACTTTGGGGTAAAACAGTTTTTTGAATTATTTATAATTTTTAAACTTTGCTTATATTTTTTTTGCCAAAGAAATTGATTTTGAGGCGGATTGTAAAAAATAAATTTTTTGCAAATATTTAGTTTTAGATTTAGATTTGATATTAAAATCTAGATTATAACTTTTTTACAAGTTAATTTTAATATTATTGTTAGTATTAATTTGGTTTTTAAAATAAGCTGAATTGTTGCTTTTGATTTGAATCATTATTTTTGATTTAAAAATTTAAACACCCAATCAAAATACTAAATATTATCTAATATACCTATATTATACTAAAAAAATAATTTTTAAAAACGCATTTTTGCCTTAAAGTTGACAAAAGAAATTATTTATGTAGTAAAAACCTAAATAAAGTGCGTAATTACTATTTGGTTATTTGTTACAATTTTGACTCAAATAATGAAGACCCACTAAAAAGCGGGTCTATTTTTTGAAAATTGACAAAAATCTCAATTTTGTAATGATAAGAATAGTTGTTTTGCAACTTGTAATTTTAATATTATTAAATATTATATTTAATTTATAATTATTTTATCATCATTTAAAAATTTAAACACTAATCACAGGTTTAAAAGAAGGGTTTAATTTTTTTTCTAAATATTTAGCCAAAGCATTAGTACACTGAATTAAAACCAAATAAATTATGGAAAGAAGGACAAAAGGAGTTATGACATCAGCAGTAATTCCCATATTCCGATTAACAATCCAGCCCATTTCAACAAGCCCAATAAAAGCAAAAAAGGCACAATCTTTAATATTGGTAATAAATTGAGTTATGACAAAAGGAACTGATTTTTTTAATGCTTGCGGAAAAATAATATTGTAAAAAGTTTGTCTTTGAGTCATTCCCAAAGAAAAAGCAGCCTCAATTTTTCCTTTATCAACAAATTTAATATTTTGCATTAAAATCATAGTAAGACTTGCACCAGCATTAAGAGTAATTACAAATAATGCAGCATGTATTTGGTTAATTTGGGGAAATCCATCAGGAAATAAATCAGGCATAAAGCCTTTACTAGGCCACCACAAACTAGTAGAAAACCATACTAACATTGCTTGAGCTGCAATTGGCACTCCTTTTAATAACCAAATATAAGTATCAACATATTTAGAAATCATTTTATAACATGTTTTTACAAAAGTGTTATTAGTTCTTGTATTTGTTACTTTAATCTTTGTGCCTACTAAAAATAAAGCTAATAAAAAACCTATTAATAAGGCATCAATACTAATTAATAAGGTATTATATAACCCTTTTTTATAAGATGAGAAATTATAACACATTTTTTGCCACAAACCTAAAATTTTAATATTTCTCATTTTATAAGTAGCATTATAAACTCTATCTTCAAATTCTTTTAATTTGTCTCTAATGCTATTAAGTTTTTTTCTAAACGAATTATTTCGCTTGTTTCTTTTGTATTTTCTTGTTCATTGCTACTTCTTGTAGTTGTTGCTAAATTATTAAATTCTTTTTCTTCTTCTTGGGTTCTTGTGTTTTTTTCTTGTAATTTTGTGTATCTATCTTTAACATTTTGTAATTTGGTTTAGTCTTTGTCTAAACATTGTTCCAAAGTATCAAATTCTAATTTAATCTCTTTTAATGCATCAAATCTTTCTTGGGCTTCATCAATTTTTTGTAGATTTCCAAGAATAAATTTATCTAAAACTTTAAATAAAGTACTAAATTCTTTTTCTTCTTCTGGTTTTGTTGTATTTTTGCCTTTTAAATCTTTGTATCTAGTTTCTTGGTCATTTGTTCTTTTCTCTTTCTTTAATTCATGCAATCTTGTAAGAATATATTTAAGATCTTCAATAACATCTGTATCTTTTCCATCTTTGTCTTTTAAATATTCTAAATTAAATGTTTTCCTCAAAGCATCATTAACTTCTTTTTGTCTTTTGGTATCGCCTTTTTTAACAACAACTCCTACACCATTAGGACCTGATTGCAATTGAGGATCAGTTGAATCAAGAATAAAATACTTTAAATCTTTGTCTCCTTCAGTATTATAATGTGCTATTACATCATCAACTACAAAAATATCTGCTTTATTATTTCTAATAAATTCTAAATTAGGTCCAATATCATCTGAAGAAGTTTCTTTTTTGATAATATCTCTATTGTTTAATAATTTTTTAATATAACCTTTACCTAAAAAATCTGTATCAGTAGCACTAGCAGTAACAGCTATAAAAGTAAATGATTTTTCTTTGCCTTCCTTTTTGGCATTTTCATATAAATTGTCTAAGTGAGCAAATAAATCTTTATCTTTGACTCTTGCTTTGTGTGCAAAAAGATTAGATTCAAAATCTTTATTGTCCCTTCTTACTACAAATCCATTCATAGGAACATTATATACAATACTAAAATCAACTTTGGCTTTTCTATCCTCAGTAATAGCAAGACATGAAGCAGTTATATCGGCTTTACCTGTTTAAATATCGCCTAATAATCCTGCAAAAGTATTAATTGTTAATTCTAATTCTTTACCTTTTTGTTTGGCAATTTCTTTCAATAACAAAACTTCAAATCCAGTTAAACGTTCATCTTCTAAAGTAAGATGGCTATCTGAAACCGAAGCATCCTCATCAGATTGCACACAAACAGGACCCATTCCTACAAAAATACCTCCTTTAAGAGCATGAGGATTGGAATGTTTCTTAGCAAAAACTTTAATATGCAACCACAATAACAAAAAAAAACAAACAGCTACCAAAAAATAATTAAAATACCAAAATACCTTATTTTTAATTAAATATTGCTTTACTTTCGACAAAAAAGATTTTACCTTATTAAAAAAATTAATACAAATATCACTAATATCGCTAATCATAAGTCAAGTTAATTATCTCCTTTTATACGGTTTTATATGTTTTTTTATGTTTTGAAAATATCTTTATATTTTTAAATATACAATCATTTTAAATAACTATTAATAATTTTCTTTTTGCTATATTGCTATGTTGGTTTTCTTTTTTTCTTGTGTTTTTGGGTTGGTATTTATTTATAGATAAAAAAAATAGCATAACAACGATAACAAATAAATGGTTTTGTTAAATAGTTTTTAAAATAAAACTAAAATAGGCAAAATGAAAAATTGGAAAAATAAACAAAAAAGTAAGTTAGGACAAAATATAAAAAATAATTAAAAATCTAATAAATTAAAAATAAAACAGTTGTAAATATAAAAAAGATTGTGAAATGAAATAATAAATGAATAAATATTTAGCTTTCCCAAAATAAGTAAAAAAATGCAAATAATGAAAATCAACATTAAAATAAAAAAATTAAATAAAATAAATTGATATTATAAATAAATGTTATAAAAATAGCCAATTGATAAATGGCTTTTGGGCTTTATTAAAATAGTATCATAATTATAAATAATTACTTACTAAACAAATGAATTTATATAATTATCTAATAATTAATTTATAAGACCGTATAATCGATAATTAATCATTGATAAAAAGATTTTGAATATTAATGTTTTTACGCAATTTATTGCTCCCTAAAGCTTTTTAATATCATATAAGCGATTTGTTGGGGGTTTTGTTGTCATAATTATTATAAATGTATCAAAAAAGATAAATATTTTTGAAATTGTTTTTAAAATAAATGATTATTTTTATTTCTACAAATCATCAAAGTATTTATTACTAGATATTATACAATAATTTTTGTCTTTTTGCAAATATTAATTAATTATGCAGTTTTAAGGGATATAAAAAAATAAAAAATATAAAGTAAACAAAATAAAAAACCCATCAATTAAGACGGGTTTATTAGGGTATTAAATTGTAAAAAAGTATATAAAAGATTTGTTTTTTGTAATGTAATTATTGATTATTATCCCTAGAGGAAGTTGGTTATGGAGTTGAAGTTTCTTCTTTAAATTCTAATTTTATTTTGTATTCTTTTTTCTTATTTGATTGTGTTTCTTTAACTTCATTAGTTTCTTTAACTTCATCAATTGAAATTGTTTTTGTATAAAAATATGTATTTTTTGCAACAACAAAAGCATCTTTTCCTAAATTTTGTGTAGCAAGTTTGCCACTTAAAGTTTGCCATTGTGAATTAGGATTTTTGTTATCTTTATCATTTGGTTCTTCTTTATATTTTTCAATAATTTCTTTAGCTGCATTATAACTAGCTTGAATAATTGCATTAATTTCTTTAGCTTGAGTATCATTATCCAAACTAAAATCCATACTTTCCGAACCTAATGACATTCCAAACTCTTTTACCATTTTAGTAGCAATAGTACGCACCTTTTTCAAATCATCACAACAACCAACACTAACGCTAGTTTCAAATACTTCTTCAGCTGCACGTCCTGCCAAAGTAGTAATCATTTGTTTTAATAAATCTTGTTTAGTTAAAAGTTGATCGGCTTGTTCGTCTTCATTACTAGCAGAAAAAAAGATAGTATATCCTGCTGCTTGTCCTCTTGGTTTAGCAGTTACACGATGCACATCAAACCCTAGAGCATGAGCTACTATGGCATGTCCTAATTCATGATTAATAACTCTTTTTTTATCTGCTTTAGAGATACTTTGTTTTAATTCAGGACCCATTAAAATTAAATCCATAGCATCATAGATATGCAAAGGTGTAATTTTGTTTGGGGAATTAGTATCTTTGGAGGCTATCTTTTTAGCTTCTTTCACTAAAGAATTAATATCTGCAGGAGTAAATTTAGATCCGTGCAAAGTTTTTGCCACTTGTTTTAATTCATCATCTAAAGAATAATTTGTTGTTTCACTGTTTTCTCGTTTCATAAAAGCTATAAGTAAGGCTTCGGTTGTTGTTAAATCTGGAGTACCTAAATAAATGTGCTTCCCTAAACGCCCTTCTCTAATTAAGGCATCATCTAAAAAATCTTTACGATTAGTTGCTCCAATAACAATAGCTTGCGGAGTTTTTTCATCTGAATCTACTCCATCAAGTTGAGTTAACAAAGCATTAAGAGTACCTGAATGTTCTTGAGCGCTTTTTTCTTTGCTTCTTTCAGCTCCAATAGCATCAATTTCATCAATAAAGATAAAATAATAACTCTGTCCACTTTGTTTGGCAGTTTCTTGAGCTACTTTAAACAATCCTCTTACACGAGCTGCTCCAACTCCTATATATTTTTCGACAAAATCAGAGCCAGTAGTAACAAAAAAAGGAGCTTTACCTTTAACAGAACCCGCTAAACATTTAGCTAAATAAGTTTTTCCTGTTCCTGGAGGACCGTACAATAAAACTCCTCTTGGTAAATCTTTACGAGGCAAAGGGTTCACTTTATTTGCATCATCATCATCTACTGCTGAAATATATTCTCTTAACTCGTTTTTGACTTCATCATATCCAGAAAAACTATCAATATTAAGATTGCCTTTGGGCATGTATTCTTTTTCTTGTGCCCACATAGTATCTTCTTGGGTTTCTTTTCCCATAGTCTTAGAAAAATTTTTAGATCCTTTATCAGATCCTTTAATTAAAACAAACAGAAAGAAAATCACCATAATATTTACAATAATAGTGATTAAATTAGTAGGAATTGCAAAATAATTTTTAGGTTTTTTGGGCGGAATTGGATAATTTGGCGGATTTTGCGGTTGATTATCTGGTTCAGGATATTCAAATCTTTGCGGTTCCCATTTCATAATATACCTTCCTTTATATTTTTATATATTAATTAGTTAGTTTAATTGGGTTTATTTTTTTAGTGCATTTTTTTAGTAAATTAATTTGAAATGATAAAAAAATTCCAACATAAAATTTTAATGACAATAAACAAATTGACAAATACCAAAAAATAAACATAATAAGAATCTTTATAAGCATTTATCCAACAATTTTTAATTATTTGAATCAATATTTGCAAAAAAATCATTTTACTATAATTTTCTTAACACATTTATTTTAACAAAATTTATAGATATTATAACAATATCAGCAAAAAAAGCACTTTTTATGATTGCAATTTATTAATTTTATGATAAGCTAAAATTAGCAATAAATAAATTTGAAATATTAAGAGATTTTGGTCCTTTTTGATTGTTTATTGTTGTAATTTTAATTACTCCTTTTTTATTTTGTTATAAGTTGATTATTTTGCTTTATAATTATTTTATTGACTAACTTATTACATTTAGTTTATCGACTATTTTTTTATATTTGATAATTGCTAATTAAACAACAATTTACAACTTAAACTTATAAATTATAAACTTAATTACAAATTACAATTGCAATTACGATTATAATTATAATTATTAACTTTATTTCTCCAAAAAAGATAGGTATCAAATCATGAAAACATTAATTATTTTAAAAGATTTAACCAAAGTATTTGACAATCAATTAATTTTAAGAGGCATAAATTTAGAAATTAAACAAAATGAATTTGTCACTTTATTAGGTCCTTCAGGTTGTGGAAAAACTACTATTTTACGTATTTTAGGCGGTTTTGAAAGCCCTAGTAGTGGAGAGGTTTTATTTCAAGAAAAAAGCATTTTAAATGTAGCTGCTCACAAAAGACCAATTAATACTGTTTTTCAAAAATACGCTTTATTCCCTCATTTAAATGTCTTTGAAAATGTAGCTTTTGGTTTACGTTTAAAAGATTTTAACTCCAAGATTAAAGCTAATTTAGCTCTTAATAAAACTCATTATCAAACTAACAAAGCCAATTTATCAAAAACTTTTCATCAAGAATTAACCAAAGATTTAACGCAAGAAAAAACTACCCAAATTACACATAACTTTAACAATCAAATTGAAACTTTAACCAAAGATTTTGAAGCAAAACAAACTGCTCTTAAATGCAAAAAAATAAACAAGAAAGAGCAAGAAGAACAAATCCAAAAAGAAGTATTAAAATACCTTAAAATTATGGGTTTACAAGGACTTGAAAAAAGAACCATTGAACAATTATCAGGCGGACAACAACAACGAGTAGCAATTGCAAGAGCTTTAATTAACAAACCCCAAGTTTTATTACTTGATGAGCCTTTATCCAATCTAGATTTAAAATTAAAACAAGAAATGCAATACGAACTTAAAGAAATCCAAAAAAACTCAGGAATTACTTTTTTATTTGTTACTCACGACCAAGAAGAAGCATTTACTATGAGCGATAAAGTAGTTGTCATGAATCATGGCGAAATTCAACAAATAGGAAGTCCTGAAGATATTTACAACGAACCTGCTAATCGTTTTGTAGCTCAATTTGTAGGAGAATCCAACTTAATTAAAGGAGTGATGAAAGATGATTTTTTAGTTCATTTTGACAATCAAACTTTTAATTGTGTAGATAAGGGTTTCCGCAAAGAAGAAAATGTAGATATTGTTATTCGTCCCGAAGACATTGATATTGTCTCCCAAGGAAAAGGCTTAATTACAGGTATAGTACAATCAATTATTTTTAAAGGCGTTCACTGGGAAATTGATGTTAAAACTGACAAAAGAACCTACACTATTCATACTACTGACCATGTTGAATTAAACAAACAAGTAGATATTACTTTTAATCCTGAAGATATTCATGTAATGGAGATTTGGTAATGAAAAAAACCTATACTTGCAAGGACAATCAAAAACTATACAGACTATTAATTTCGCCTTATTATATTATTTTATTAGGATTAATTATTTTACCTATGGGTTTTATTTTATTTGATTCTTTTCAAGATACTAACCAACAAAACGCATTTTTTGCAACCCGTTTTACTTTACAACACCATCAAGAATTTTTATCCAATCAATCATTTTTATACGTCCTTGCTAGATCAATTGCAATTTCTATTATTGTTACTTTTTGTGTCTTTATCATTGTCTATCCTCTATCCTATATGATTTCTCGCCTCAAAATAAAATGGCAAAGCTTTCTTGTCATTCTCATCAATGGCACTATGTGGATTAATATGATTATCAAAACCCAAGCATTAGTCCAAATATTTCATTTATTACAAAAAACTTTTAATATCAATCTTTTAGAAACTAATTTTGCTATGATTGTAGGACTTATTTATTTATTTTTACCATTTATGTTTTTGCCTATCTACACTGCAATTATCAAAATAAATCCCCAACTTATTCAAGCCTCCAAAGATCTAGGAGCAAACGAATGGCAAATATTGCAAAAAATTATTTGGCCCTTATCACTTTCAGGAGTACTTGCAGGCATTTGTCTTGTCTTTTTACAAACAGCAACTAATATTGTAGCCCCACGTTATCTCGGAGCAACTACCCAAATTACTATTGCTGAATTAATCGAAAACAAAGCTTTATTAAGTGGCGAAATCAAACAAGCTTGTGCAATTGCTATTCATCTTTCTTTAACAATGTTTTTGATTTTTCAAATGTTTAAAAAATTAAGTTTAGGAGAAAGCAAAGATGTCAATTAAATTATCTGGGGCAACCCCCCCCCAAACTGCTTCTACCAAAATCCCAAAAAAACCCAAAAAAACCATTACTAACACCTTATATATCATTTTAGTGTTAAGCTTTATTTATATTCCTATTTTATCTTTAATTATTTTTTCTTTTAACAAAAGCGAAGGCAGAATTGCATCTTTAGTTAATTGGCAAGGTTTTAGTTTTCAATGGTATTCTAAACTTTGGACTGACCAAACAGTTAAAACTGCTATCAAAATAACTTTATACATTGCTTGCCTAACTACTTTAATTTCTACTTTTTTAGGTACTTTTGCAGCTATTAGTCTTGCTCAAAGTCTTAACAAAAAATGGCGCAACATTGTTCTTAATGTAAGTAATTTTTCTATTGTTATTCCTGAAATTATTACTGCTTTAACATTATTTGTTGTCTTTGGTTTTATGGGTTTGGAATCTGGTTTTTGGAAAATGCTTTTAGCCCACATATCTTTTTGCACTCCTTTTGTAGTTATTACTGTCTATCCTAAAGTAATAAATCTTGACCCTCATTCTTTAGAAGCAGCCTATGATTTAGGAGCAACCCCACTCAAAGCTTTAACCAAAGTAATACTACCTCAACTTAAAGGAGCTATGCTTTTAGGAGCCACTCTTGCTTTTAGTCTTTCTTTTGATGACTTTATGATTTCTTATTTTGTAGGTGGTTCTGAATGCCAAAATATTTCTGCTTATATCTACAGCCTCAAAGGAACTATTAACCCAACTGTAAATGCTTTATCTACTATTTTAATTATTATTGCTAGTTCTAAAATTATCCTTAATTCCATCCAATACAACAACCAAAAACAAAACCAAAGGAAAAATGCCAAAATAGAAGCAGAGGCAAATAACAATGAAAATGAAAGTACAAATGGAGCTACAACAATAACTACAAACAAAACCACAACCACTAACACAAAAACAAGCGCAAATACAAACACCAATGAAAACGAATTTAATACCAAATGAAAAAGACAATTAAAACTGTAGCAACAACATTACTTTTCATTTTAACAACAACTTTTGTTATTCTTATTATTCTTAATCTTAAAAACAAAAATATACTTCCCCAACACCAAGAAGAACAAACATTAACATTATTTAATTGGGGCGAATACTTAGAACCTAGCATTATTGAAAAGTTTGAAAAAGAAACTCACATCAAAGTTAAACAAGTTCTTTTTTCTTCTAACGAACTTGCAGTTACCAAAATTAAAAGTAAAAACCAATATGATCTAGCTATTTTAAGTGAATATGCAATTGATCAATTAAGACAAAGCAAAATGTTAGAAACAATAGATAATGGTAAATTAATATCAGAAGAGAATACACATTATTGTAAATTAAACAAAGCCCTCCAAGACAAACTCCCTTCTGAATTTAACAATTACGCCGTTCCTTATTTTTGGGGCAAAGTAGTTATTCTTTATAATAAAAACAAAATAACTCAAGATCAAATTAATGAACTCAAAGATTCAAATAAAGGTTTTAAATATTTAAAAGACACCAATTTAAAAGTAGCTTTATGCAATAACGCTCGCGACGGTTTAATGGTAGGTCTAAAAGCTACTGAAAGACAAATTGAAAACCCTTCCTCAGATGACTTAAATGAAGCCAAAAAATGGCTCTTAGAACTAAAAGAACAAAAACCTAACTTAGCTTTTATAAACGACCAATTAATGGACCGCATGAAAAATAAAAATAACGAATACTATAATATAGTTATTGCTTATTCAGGAGATGCTAATTTTTTAAAAGAACAAAATAATAATCTAGATTATTTTTCACCTACAGAAGGAACCAACGTTTGGGTTGATGCTTTGGTAATGCCTAAAGGAAGCAAAAAAACCCTAGCTTATAAGTTCATCAATTTTTTAAGACAAAAAGAAAATTACGAAAACAATTTAGCTTTTACTAAATATAATTCTCCTTATGATGAATTAGAAACTTTTCCAGGAATTCCCAAAATAGAAATCAAAGATAACGATGAAGTTTACAAATACGACCAAACCACCCAAAAAACCATCAATACTTATTGGAACGACATTATTGCTTTTCCCAGCCAAAAAGATTATTGGCTATTTATCTTAAGTTTTTTCATTTTTTTAGCTATTTTTATCATATATTTCCATCATAAATTCAAAAATAAATTACGTTTAGACCAATTGCCCCAAAAAATAAAAACTTTAATATAATTTGTTCTAACCCCAAATATTAATCAATTAATATTCAAAAAACCAACTTAAAAGTTGGTTTTTCCTTTATAAATGAAACAATTAAAACTAATTTGGTATTCAATTAATTATTTTTTTCCATTTTTTTTATATAAAGATAAATTGCAATAATAAAAACAGCCAACAACAAAATAAATAATATATAGGCAAATATTTTTATATTGTAAATGTGTGTGTCATAAGTTTGAGATTGTAAATCACCCACATCAGCTACTTTATTATTGGTGTGAGGCAAATAAACTTTATTTTTTTGAGTATTTTTATCCACTAAAACATTTGTAAGAGGCAATATTGGTTCTACATTACTACTTTTATCCCAAGTATAACGATGTTGCCAATCAACTACTTTATTATTTTCGGTACTTGTTTCTAAATAATGTCTTTGGGATGTTTGTCTACCATTTTTATCATAAGTAGCATCCCAAGTATCATAATGTTGCCAATCAACTACTTTATTATTTTCGGTACTTGTTTCTAAATAATGTCTTTTAGAAGTTTGTCTACCATTTTTATCATAAGTAGCATCCCAAGTATCATTATTTTTCCAATCCACTAATTTATCTTTTTCAGTACTTCCTTGCAAATAATGCCTTTCTAATAATTGATTATCATTTTTATCATAAGTTTTATCCCAAGTATCATGATGTTTGTAATTAACTAATTTATTATTTTCGGTGCTTTGAGCTAAAAAATATCTTTTAGATGTTTGTCTGCCATTTTTATCATAAGTAGCATCCCAAGTATCAGGATTTTGCCAATCAACTAATTTATTATTTTCGGTGCTTTGAGCTAAAAAATATCTTTTAGATGTTTGTCTACCATTTTTATCATAAGTAGCATCCCAAACATTATAATGCGTCCAATCAACTACTTTATTATCTTGCTTACTTTCTAATTTGTAATGTCTTTGTGCTATTTGATTTCCATTGGTATCATAAATTGCATCATAAGTATCAGGATTTTGCCAATCAACTACTTTATTATCTTGCGTGCTTTCTTCTAAATATTTTCTTTTTTCTATAACTCCAGTAGCTAAATTTTCTTTTAATGGATTATTTGGATTATTTGCCCAAACTGTAATTATATTTCCTAATAATAAAATAAAAATCCATAATGCCAATAACAACAAGCACACCTTAACCAATAAAAAATGCTTGGGTTTTTCTAAATTATTCACTTTGTAAAAAAACTCTTTTCTAATATGGCAATTATAAATAATTCCAACTTGAAAAAATTGCTATTATTTATTTTAATTATACAATTATCTCTTATTTTGTTTTTTATAATTGTAATAGTAATTAAATACTATGTAAAATTATTATATCGTAAAATAGATAAAAATATACTTAATTTTTATTAATATTTCTTTGATGTAATGCTTTATAAATTATTATATATATTATTTTATTGTGGGATAAAACCTAAAACTGATAAACAAACTTCTTTTAAGTCTTGAACTTCAATTTGTGTGTGTTTGTTTCTACACATATTAATACAAGCATCATTAACAAGTGTTTCGATGGTACGATTAGAACGCTTCATAATGTCATTTTCAATTGCATCATTAACATTTTGGGTGAGATAATTTAGTGAATCATCAGAAATTGGGTTTTTACAGATATTTTTAACTAAGAATTTCATAAAGTCTTTGTGTGGTTCTTTTTCGAGGGTTTAACTTCAATTTTGTAAGTAAATCTTGATTTAATGGCATCTTCCATTTTATCTAAATAATTTGTAGCTGCAATTAAAAATATGGGCTTAGTTGGGTTATTTTTTTCGCTAGTTAATTCTTCTTTGAAAGCCGTAACAGCTTCACTTTGTCCTTTATGATGCTCACGTATTTGTGTAAGATCAACCAAAACCTCTTCACATTCATCAACAAAAATGATAGCACCACCGTGTTTATCAGCAATTTTTCTTGCACTATCAAATAAAGAATGTACTGCCTTTACACTTTCTCCTACATATTTTTGAGCAAAATCAGCACCAGTACATTTAGCAACATATTTAAAATGAGTATCTTTCATAAAACAATTAGCAAAAAAAGTTTTTCCAGTGCCAGGAACTCCATATAATAACATTCCTTTGGGAGGATCTATTTTACCTTTACCTTCAAACATTTTGGCATTTGTAACAAAATCTAGTACTTTTTGAGCTGACAATTTTTCTTCTTTCATTCCAAATAAATCATCCATATATTTTTGGTTAGGATTAAAATTGTTTAATTCAAATTGAACTGGCGCATGGAATGCATCTATAACACTCCATTTGGGAGTTGAAGGTGATTTTTCAGATAAAGATGGAGTTTGTGTTATGGTAGGT
>NZ_JAGVSK010000006.1:0-34263 GCF_018283495.1 'Santalum album' aster yellows phytoplasma | reverse complement strand
ATGTTGTTTTATGGTGAGTTTTTCATTTTTTCGGCCTATATATATAGTGTAGGGATAAAATATTTAAAAAAATATCTTTTGAAACTAGCAAATTATGAAAAAACATTAGACATTTTTTAAGTGTAATGAAATTATTTGTTAGTTTGAAAAGATATAAAATTATCTATTTAATTTTAAGTCTTAAAGAGTAATTTTTAAATAAAAAAGTGTCTAAAAAAATGGAACAGTTCACTTTGTCAAGCCCTTTATCCAAACTTCTTTTTTTTAATTCTATTAATACCAGTGGTATGCCATTAATTAATATTACTATATCATACTCAGCTGATTTTGACTCGTTTTTATATGAATTTTGAGCAGGAACGTTTTGTGCTACTTGAAAAATATTTTACACCAATTTTTTTATTAAAAAAATTAAAATAAAAATAGTCTTTTTTGTCTTTTTTTGGAATTTTTATTTCTTTTCTTAAATATTTATAAATGTCGATAACATCCATTTTTTCATTGGTAAGCAATTCACTATTAATTGTAGAAAACCAGTATTCATTCAGCTCCTCCTTCCCCTTCTCTTAAAAAGAAGTGTCAGGACCATACCTACTGTTATATTCTATAAATTGTCTTTTAAAATTATCCTCTAATTTTTCTTGTGTTTTGATGCTAACTTCTGCATAACCCATTTTTTTAATTTGTTAATAATGCTTTTTCTTAATATTGCCTCTTCCTTTTTATTTTTTTGTTTTTTATTATTTAAACACATATTTGTTAATTCTCCACTCTCATTAACTATTTTAGAAAATATTTAAAATGAAAAAAAATAATTAGATAATTTGTCTTTTGTATATTAGGTCGTTGATTTATATTTAATATTTAAACGTCGCTTGATAAACGTTATTAACTATATTTTATCAAAAAAAACAAAACAACAATATAATTCGTTATTTTAACCACTTTTTATGTCTTTTTGGCTTTTATTTTTTCTTTATGGGTGGGAATTAATTTTATTTTAAAACGATTATAAATTATTATTTTGATATTTTTGGGTTATAATAAAGTCATAAGCAATTTAGTTTATTTTAGATTATTATTTATTATGTTAATTATTTTATTTATAGACAAATAGCTTTTATAATTTTAATCAGTTATCGAGTATATTGTTTTTAGCAAAACCAAAGAAATAGAAAAAATATATACTCAAAATGGTGAAAAATATTTTGTTCAAAACAATGGCGATATAGAAAATAAAAATGGCGACAAAGTATTTTTCAAAAAATGCGAGACAATAGAAAAAATAAACCGCAAAAATGGGCAAATAGAATTTTATAAAAAGAATGGCAAAATGCATAAAAAAGAATTGAAAGATGGAACTCTTATTTATTATGACGCAAAGGGAAAAAAATACAAAAATAATAAATGTAAAGTTAATTCAATCTAATCGTATTCTAACCATAGAATAGATCAATATTTTTAATTACAATAAACAAATAATTCATTTGCAAATTTGCAAAATAAACTTCTATTTTCATCTAATATTATGTTATAATATTTAAGAGATTTTTTTGTATATAAAAATTATTTATGTTCTAATTTATCTAGATTTATTGTTGTAGTTTGGGCATAATTTAATCAAAGGAGTTTTTAGTGTCTTATTTAGTTTTATACAGAAAATACAGACCACAAACTTTTGCAGATGTTGTCGGTCAAAAAATTATTATCCAAACTTTAAAAAATTCCATCAGATACCAAAAAATTAATCATTGTTATCTTTTTAGCGGCAACAAAGGCACTGGAAAAACTACTTTAGCCAAAATTTTTGCCAAAGCCATTAATTGCTTGTTGCCCAATCAAGGAGATGTGTGTTGTTCTTGTCATTATTGCCAAAACTTTACCAAAGCAAACACAGACATAACAGAAATTGATGGCGCTTCTTATAATGGGGTTGACGAAATCAGAGAATTACAGGATAAAGCCCAATACAAAGCTCACACAGGCAAATACAAAGTCTATATTATTGACGAAGTTCACGTCCTTACACCAAACGCTTTTAACGCTTTGTTAAAAATTTTAGAAGAACCACCCGAACATGTAGTTTTCATCTTGATTACTACCGAAATTTATAAAATCCCTGACACCATTTTTTCGCGCGCCCAAAGTTTTGCCTTTGAAAATTTGAACCTCAAAAACATCACTGCACAATTAACCAAAATTGCTGCTTTGGAAAATATGTTTATCACTGAAGATGCCATCAAAAGCATTGCTTGCCATTCGGAAGGTGGAATGCGAAACGCCCTTAGTTTGTTAGATCAGGTAAGCGCTTATCAAAATAATTTGATTACTTCAGAAGATGTTGCAAATATTAAAGGTACGGTGTCTGCCAGCATTATCAAAAAATTGTTCCAAAATCTACTAAAAAAAGAAGCGATCAAAGCATTGCAACTTTTGCACAAAGCAATTGATTCAGGCAAAAACATCGACCTTTTAATTTTAGATTTAATTGATGCTATCAAAGATTATTTAATTTGGAATGCCAAAAATAAAAAAGATTCCAAAACATCGCCACTTTCCCAAGACCAAAAAATATTATTGCTTGAAGAAACAAACCACATTGATCATTTTTTAAGAATCTTAATTAAATTACAGCAAGACCTCAAAAAAAGCGATCAAAAAAAATCTTTGGTAGAAATTGCCTTTTTGCAAATATGCTCTCTACATTCTTTTCAATTTCAAGCCAATTTACAAGAAACTCAACAATTTGTAACAAATAAAACAAATATTTACAATAATGAGCAAGCATCACTTGCATTAGATGAAACAAATGCCAAAGAAAATTATGAACCAACAAAGCTTACCCAAAACAATACAGAAAAAAAAACCTTTGACAAAACAGAAAAAATCAAACCAACTAAACTTGCGTCAATAGCAAACGAAAAACCACCAAAACCACCAAAAACAGAATATCTGCATCCAGTCCAAGATTTACAGTCTCAAAATAATTTTTCACAAAAAACACCTAACAATTCTACTACCTTCGAATTGACTCAACAAAATAACTTGCCTTCCCAAAACTCACAAGAAACCAAATCCCCAACAAAAAAACACCCTTATTTTTCCAATTCTTCTCTTTGTAATTTGATATCATTTGCAATTAATATTTTATCTAATCAAGACGAGCCAATCAAAAACACAATAACAAATTTTTGGACAAATTTAAAAAATCGCTATTCTACTCACAGTTATTATAAAAGTGTAGCCGAAATTTTGGATAGAGGAAAAATAGTTGCTTTGAGTCAATCCCAAAAAATGATTTTAGTTTTTGAAGATGAAGATGCCTTTGAACTTGTTTTACAAAAAAACATCAAACAAAAAGCTTTAGAAATTTTGAATAACGACACTTTTGCAATTATAGACTACATTGCTTTTTTAAAACAAGATTGGCAAGCCTTAGAAACTTTTTACAACAAAAATCATCCTCAGCCAAACCAGGCATCAATTGCAAAATTCAAAGCTACTTGCAATTTTGATCTTGACTTATATCAAATCAAAGCGACCCAACCAACCAAGCCTGCTATTATCCAACTAGCTTATGATTTTTTTGGTAAAGATATAGTAGAAATAATTAACTAGGAGCAAAAAATTATGAAAACACAATCTAATATGTTTGAAAAATTAAAAAAAATGCAAGAAGCAATTGAAAACGCTCAACAACAATTAGAATTACAAGAATTTATTGGCAAAGCAGGGGATGTAGAAATTGTTTTACAAGGCACCAAAAAAGTCGTAGATGTTATTATTTCTCAAATTCACAGCAAAGCAATTCTCCAAGAAAGCGTTTTGTTGGCTTTTAATGCTGCTTTAAAAAAGTTAGAAAGAAAATCCAAAGAACTCATGCAAAAAGCATCTGGAGATTTGATAGAATTCTAAAATTTTTACCCCCCATATTTTGCATTTCTTTATTTTATTTAGCCCTTTTCTTTTCCTTTCTTTTCTTTTTATTTTATCACTTATCATTATTTCCCAAATCCCAAACATTATTACATTAAAAGGAGGTATTTTATGAAAAAAACCAAAACTCCAAAATCACTTTTGGAAACTGCTTATGACATTATGAAAAAACATCACAATCCTGTTTCAGTCTATGATTTATTAAAACAAACATTGCAAAAACACCAAATCCCAAATAACAACCCCAATGTAGCTAATCAGCTTTATTTAGACATCGCTTTGAGCGGAAAATTTGTTTTTTGTGAAGACAATCAATTAATTATTAAAGAAAATAATAAACTTTTTTGGGATAAAGATTTTTTTGAAAAAACTCAAATTTCAAACGACGAACCTCTAGACGAAGATACCAATTTACAAGAATTAGATTTTGAGGATTTCCTTTCTGACAAAGACACTGTCCAAACTGACCCTCTACAAGATGATTTGCTTGATTTAGAAGACTAATCTTCAGAAGAACAAAACAAAGACGATGACAAAATTGAAGATGATATTGTTTTAGAAGACAAAGATGATTATGAAGATCCATTAGAAGAAGAATACGAACATCTTTATGAAAAATAATTACTACTTTACAATTTGCATTTACAAACAACCAATCAATAATTATCAAGTTTTTTTAAGTTCATTAATATCCTTTATTCTTGATGGATAAGGGATTTTTCCTTTTTTATTCCCCCCAACTCTAAACAACCAAAAATGGTTTAAGAAAAAACATTAGTAAAACGAGGTTAAATAATATGTTTTTAGGTTTTTACAATTATACAACTTATTTAACTTACCTAAATTTAATGAGTGGTTTTTGTGGCATTGGCTTTGGTGCTTGCGGCAAATACACTTCTGCTTTAATCTGCCTATTAATATCAGGCGTTTGTGATATGTTTGATGGTGTGGTAAGCCGAACCAAAAAAAATCGCAGTCATACAGAAAAAAGCTATGGCATTCAAATTGATTCTTTAGCCGATATAATAAGCTTTGGCGTCCTTCCTATTTTTATTAACTATTCTTTGAGTTTCAAAGGTGAAACTTCAACCCTAAAAGAAGAATTTTGGCTATTTGCACTTGTTTGGCTAGTTTGGGGCTTTTATCTTTTGGCAGCCTTAATTAGACTTGCTTATTATAATGTTTTAGCTGAAACCCAAAAATACGACTCTCAAAGCCCTTCTTATTTTACAGGTTTGCCCGTAACTGCAGCTGTTATTTTATTTCCTTTTTTATTTTTAGCTAAGTTTATTTGCAAAACTTGGGATTTCAAAAGTTTAGGATTTATCGAACAAAGACCTACTTTTTTTTGGTTTCATTTTGCCTGCATGTTACTTTTAACTTTTTTATTTCTTTGTAAAAAAATCCATTTCCCCAAGCCAAAAGCCAAAACTACAATAACAATTATTTTATTATTAGCACTAAATTTTATCCTATTTATGTTGCTTAAAATCTTATTAAAATATTTGTTACCAATGGCAATTACAAAGTGAGCGATTTACAATATGAAAATAGTTAATTTAGAAGGAAAAATTATTTGTCAAGACCCAGCAAGTCGCCTGCAAAAATTTTTATACACAAACTTAGAAAAAAACTTTTGGAAAAGATGCCTTCTCAAAATTTTGATCACTAAACCTATTTCTTGGTTAGTTAATCTGTATTTTTATTCTCCTTGGTCACGCCAATACGCTTTGAAAATCATCGAACAACACCAAATTGATTTAAACTTATTTGAAAAACAAAAATTTAGTTCTTATAATGATTTTTTTACAAGAAAATACAAAGAACTTGCTATTCCTCAAGACAACTTTGCTTTTATCAGTCCTTGTGAATCCAAATTAAGTATTTATCCTATCACCAAAAAAGCACTCTATTGCATCAAAGAAACCAATTACAGTTTAGTTGATTTGTTGCAAAATCCCACATTAGCTCAAGAATACGAGGAAGGCTATTTGCTTATTTTCCGCTTAGAACCCCATGATTATCACCGTTATCTTTTTGTAGACGAAGGTTTTTTTCAAATGTTTCCTTGCAAAATCAAAGGAAAATTACATATAGTAAATCCCATTGCCTTTGAAAGTTTTGATGTGTTTAAAACAAACACTCGCGAATATAGTATCTTACAAACCAAAAATTTTGGTAAAATAGTTCAAATAGAAGTAGGAGCCACATTGGTAGGAAAAATCCAAAATCATCCTTTGCAAACGTTTTCAAAAGGTCAAGAAAAAGGCTATTTTGATACAGGAGGTTCAACTATTATTATCTTAGTTAAAAAAAATATAGTTTCATTTGATCCTCGTATTTTAGAACACACCCAAAAAAGATATGAAACCCAAATCCCTATTTTAACTGTTATTGGTAAAAAAATAACTCCTACAAAGCCCCATCCAATCACTTATAAATCCTTCTCTGAACCCATTACACCCCAATCAAAATCAAATCAAAACTCCAATTGCACCACACAAGCCAATCATAAAGAAAGCGAAGTACAAAAACTTGAATAATAAAGATTTAAAAACCAAATTTATTTTTATTACTGGAGGAGTCGTTTCAAGCCTAGGAAAAGGCATCACTGCTGCTTCTATTGGGCAAATTTTAAAAAATAGAGGTCTTAAAGTAAGTATTCAAAAACTAGATCCTTATATTAATATTGATCCTGGAACAATGAGCCCTTATCAACACGGTGAGGTCTTTGTCACTGATGATGGCGCTGAAACTGATCTTGATTTGGGTCATTATGAAAGATTTTTAGATGAAAACATGAGCAAAAAGTCAAATGTCACTGCAGGGCAAATTTATCAAAGTGTGATCAATAAAGAACGCGAAGGCAAATACTTAGGTAAAACCGTTCAAGTTATTCCACACATCACTGAAGAAATCAAACGCAAACTAATTGATGCTGCTCTTTTTCACAAATCAGATGTTGTTATTGTAGAAATTGGAGGCACCGTAGGAGACATTGAATCATCGCCTTTTTTAGAAGCCATCAGACAAGTGCGCTTTGATTTTGGTTATCACAATGTTTTGTATCTTCATACCACTTTAGTTCCTTATTTAAAAAAAGCTCAAGAAATCAAAACAAAACCTACCCAACACAGCGTTAAAGAATTACGTGCTTTAGGAATACAACCTCAAATTTTGGTCTTACGTAGTGAAGTTCCTATCAACCAAGAAACCAAAAATAAAATTGCTGCTTTATGTGACATCAATCCACAAGCTATTTTTGAAGCCTTAGATGTTGATATTTTATATCAAATGATTCTTAACTTGCATCATCAAGGAATCGATGATTTTATTTTACAACATTTAAAACTTACTAATTTTTCAAACGCCGATTTGCAAGCCTGGCAACAACTAATTACACGCATCCAAAATTTAGAAAAAAAAGTAGTCATTGCTCTAGTGGGTAAATACATTGTTTTACATGATGCTTATTTATCAATCATAGAAGCTCTTAAACATGCTTCTTATCAATATAATTGTAAACTGGAAATTAAATGGATAGATGCTGAAAAAGTAACGCCAGACAATATTTCTTCTTTGCTTGAAGACTATGATGGTATTTTAGTTCCTTATGGTTTTGGCAATCGCGCTATTGAAGGCAAAATTTTAGCCATTAATTATGCAAGAACTAACAATATTCCTTTCTTTGGGATTTGTCTAGGTATGCAGTTAGCAGTTATTGAATATGCCCGCAATGTGCTACATTTACAAGGCGCCAATTCTTTGGAAGTTGACGAAAAGACGCCGCATCCTGTAATTACTAAAAAAATAGTTGACAGCAATTTAGGAGGAACCCTGCGATTAGGTTCTTATCCGTGCCATCTTAAAGCCAACACCAAAAGTAAAGCTATTTATAATCAAGAAATAATTTATGAAAGACATCGTCATCGTTTTGAGATGAATCCTCATTATGTTGCTTTATTTGAAAAAAATAATGATTTTGTTGTTTCTGGAATAAATCAAGAACAAAAGCTTTGTGAAATTGTTGAGTTAAAAAGCCATCCTTGGTTTATTGCAGTACAATTTCATCCTGAGTTTTTGTCAAGACCATTAAAACCACATCCTTTATTTAAAGGGTTTGTTGAAGCGTCTTTATTAAATCAAAAAAATAAATAATTTAACCAAATAAAAACACCCTTATTAAGGGTGTTTTTATTTGGTTAAATTATTTATTTTTTCTTGGAGGTTTTTGGCATTATCGTTTTTAAATAATGTTTTTATATTTGAAAAAATTGCATCATCTGCTTTATTATCGTTTTTTTTTAAATCATCATAAGCACCGTCTTTTGCTTTAACAATTGTTTCGTATAGTTCTTTTACTACTTTGTATTCATTGCTAGTTGATTCTTTATAATATTCAATTACGTGTTTATTTACTGCTTCTAAATTAGTTTTAATGCTGGCAAGTTTGGAATTAACATTGCCTTTATTTTCTTCTTTTGTTAACTTTTCAATTGAATTATACAAATTTTGAACTGCTTGTTTTGCCCAAACTTTTTTAGGAGAAAGCCAGTTAACAGGATTAAAAGAAATATAAAAACCTAAACCTACATAAAGAGTAACAGTAATAAAAATAATGCCAGTAATGATTTTTCCTCGTTTAGTTGCTAAAAATTTCATCTTTTTAATTCCTTTACTAGTTATTTTTCATAAATAAAATAATTGAAATACTAAAAAAATAATTACATAAGTAATTATAACACATAAAAAGAGTAAGCTTGACTTTTTGTTTGCCCAAACTGAGTGTTATTTTATTTTTTTAAAAAGTTTTGCTAAGGCTTTGTCTGCTTTTTCATCGGGTATAACTGTCAAAAATTTCTTTTTGCCAAGCAAAGTGTTGATGTAAAAAACAGAGGTTTTTTTAACACAAAGAGCTTCTTCAATTGTGTTTTTAATTTCTTCATGGCTAAATTCTTGGTCTTGATACCAATTTCTAACTAAATCTAATTCGTTAGATGTAAGAGTTTGTCCTTTGTTGTGTTCTAAATATTCAATAGTTTGTTGGATTAAGGTAAGTTGGTTTTGGCGTTTGGATTCGCGAATTTGGTCTTGATAGATTTTTTCTAGCTTGGCAAAAGTGGGGTGTAGTGAAAAAACTTCAATAATTTTATGGTTTTTAGTTTCTTGGGAAAGGTCAAAAAAACTCTTTGACATTAATTGTTCTAAAATATGTTCTACTTCTTTTTTAGTGATTCCTGCTTTTTTGGCTAAGGCGTTGGACGAAAAGACGCGTTTTTTGGAAAAATCTAGTAAGAATAGCAAAATAGTTAGTTCAGGGTAGGTTAATCCTAATTTTTGGTATTCTTGAATTAACATTTTTTCTACTTGTAAAAAACCATCTTCGTAAAGTTTTTGAAACATAACCATATTATTATTGAAGCTCCTTTTCTTTGCCGCCTTTGTTGTTGAGTAGGTCTTTGGGTTTGGCAACTTTGGATAATGCTTGTTGGGCTGCTTTTTGCTCAGCGTCTTTTTTAGTGTTGCCTTCACCTGTTCCTAAAAGATTTTTTTCTAAATAAACTTCTGCTACAAAATTTTTAGAATGAGCAAATCCTTGCTCTTGGACTATTTTATATTGGATAGTTTTTTTTTCTGACTGAACTATTTCTTGTAATTGAGTTTTAAAATCAATAATATAGATAGTTTTTGCTAAGTGAGTTAAGACAATATTATGAAAAACTTTTTTGGCTGTCAAATATCCTAAATCAAGATAAATAGCACCAAATAAGGCTTCAAAAGTATCTGCCATAATACTTTTAGCATTAAAATCTTTGTTTTTTTCTCCTTTGCCTAAAAGAAGATAATTTTGCAATTCAATGTTTTGAGCGTAGATGATAAGTGACCTTCCACACACCGCTTGAGCTCTTTTTTTAGTCATAATGCCTTCGTCTTCTTTGGATTGGGAATAAAGATAGTCAGCCATAAGTAAGCCTACGATGGCATCTCCTAAAAATTCAAGTCTTTCGTTGTCTTCTTGGGGTGGGTTTTGTTCGTTAGAATAAGAGCTGTGGGTAAGAGCTTGTTTGTAAAGGGCAAGGTTTTGGGGAGTGATATTGAGGGTTTGAAAAAGAGTTTGGATGTTTTTCATAGGAATTGGCTTTCTTTGGTGGTTTCAGAATTTTTGGGAGTTTCAGAGGTTTTGGGAGCTGTGTTTGTTGTTGATGCTTGTTTACTTTGGGTTTCTTTGTTTTTTGAACTTTCTAAGGAATGAGCAATTTTTTGATTTACTTGGGCTTTAATTAGTTTTTGAGCTTGTAAAATAGCTTGGCAAAAAGCGTAAGCTTGGGAAGAACCGTGAGCTTTAATGACAATTTTGTTAAGTCCTAAAAGCATAGCTCCTCCAATTTGTCGTGGGTCTAGTTGGTTTTTTAATTGTTGTAGTGGTTTTTGAAATAAAGTTTTAGTGGCCATTTTTTTGATAAGATTTTTAGTAAGGATAGTTTTTAAGTGGTTCATGAAATTAAGCATTGTGCCTTCATAAGTTTTTAAGGCGATGTTGGCAGTAAATCCATCACTTAATAAAATGTCTGCTGAAGTAGTAAGAAGGTTTTGAGGTTCTTCGTTACCGCCAAAATTAAGATTGGAGTCTTGGGATAAAAGTTGGTAAGTTTCAAGTTCCAAAGCTCTTCCTTTGGTAGGCTCTGTTCCGATGTTAAGTAGTTTTATTTGGGGATTTGGAATTTCTAAAATTTCTTTGGCA
Source organism: 'Santalum album' aster yellows phytoplasma (assembly GCF_018283495.1). Classification (NCBI taxonomy): domain Bacteria; kingdom Bacillati; phylum Mycoplasmatota; class Mollicutes; order Acholeplasmatales; family Acholeplasmataceae; genus Candidatus Phytoplasma; species 'Santalum album' aster yellows phytoplasma. Next base: position 23,585 of record NZ_JAGVSK010000006.1, on the reverse strand, counting down.
ATAATGGTGGCATAATTTGCAAAAGTGTGCAAATGCTGGGGTTTTAGTTCGGTGTTAGCGCCTGCATCTAACAAAATTCTTGTGCGATTATCAAAGGAATTAAACATAGGGGCAATGGCAATTCTTTGCATTAAAGGCATTTTTTTAAGAATAAGATGACTTGCTAAGACCAAAGTTTGGGTAGCGCCTGCCGAAACTACTCCTTGAACCTCATCTTGTTTGGCTGCTTCAAGCGCTAAAAATAAAGAAGCGTTGGGAGTGGCTTTTAATTGGTCTCTTATATTTTTGTCGGCTGATCTTAAAAAATAAGGGGTGTGTTTGATAGTAATTTGGTTGTTGCCAAAAAAAGAAGTTTTTTCAATAAGTGGAGTTATTAATTTTTGATTGCCATATAAAACGACATGAAGCTCTTTATTTTTATTTAAGGCAAGCAAGGTTCCTTTGACAATTTCTAATGGGGCAAAATCGCCTCCCATGGAATCTATTGCTATTTTAATCATAAAAAAGCTCCTTTCTTTTGTGTATTTTTTTGAAATTTAATTTTGTTTTTGTTTTTTAGATTAAATTGTTTTGTTGGTAAATAAAACGTTTGAGGTTTTTTAAGTTTGGGGTTCATTAAAAAGTATTTTATTTTTACCAAATCGAAATATAGAGGCAAAAAATAAAAATAAGGCTAAATCATAATTTGATTGTTTCTTTTGTGAAGTGTTGAAAAATTATAATCCATCATAATAAATTACTTTGATAATAATTATCTTCTAGCCTTTTTGAGTTAAAATTTCAAAGCATTTGCAATTAAAAGAAATTTCAGAAAAAGCATTATCAAAATAATTTTCAAGTTGCAATTAATAAGTCTTGGCAAAAATGTGGCAAAAATAAAAAAAATAAAGAGGCAAATAATGATATCAAAAGATTGGTTGACAAATAATTATAGAAACAAAAAGATAATTTAGAACAAATTAATGATAAATTTATTACAAATATTTTTTTATCAAAATAAAATTTATAATAATTTGCTATAATAGTAAATGAAATGTTAAATAAAAAAACTACATTAAACAGTTCAATATTATTTTATCATATTAGGAGATAATTTCATTATTTTAAGTTTTTAAGTAATGAATTAAACTTGAAAAGTAACGATTTTATCAACAAAAAATTGTAAAAGGAAGCGTTAGAAAATGGAATGCATGCAACAAGCAATCGTTAAAAATTTTTATTTAGAAGTAAAAGTTAGATATTTAAAACAAAATGGTAGTTCAAAAAGACAATGGTTTGCTACTAATGTTTGTGTAGGAACTGATAATTGTAAACAAAAATATGATGAAGTTCTTATGAATTTTACTCATATTGACGCTGATAATCCTGAGTTTTTTTTGCAACCCGGACAAGTTATTAAAGTGTTAGAAGGAAAAGTTAAGCAAAGTAAATGTGGTACTGTTTCTGAAGTTTGGTTAGATGTAGATAGTTTTCGCCAAACTGATGAAGAAGAAAAAAGCAAAATCAACTTCGTATAAGCGGAGTTGATTTTTTTATTATATAAGGGATGTTTTTTGGGTGTGATTTTGAATTATTCTATATTTCAAATATTTTTTTGATATGCCAAAAAGATTAAAAAGAATTTTTATTTAAAAACAACTTAGCTACATTATTGCTTGTTTGAGTAGCAACACATTGCAAAGAAATATTTCTTAATTGAGCAATTTTTTGGGCAATTAATTTGATATGATAAGGCTCATTGGTTTCATTTTGAAACGGATAAGGAGTTAAATAAGGACAATCAGTTTCTAATAAAATTTTATCTAGGGGAATAGTTTTTGCAATTTCGTGGGCAACTTGGGCATGAGGATAAGTAACAACTCCTCCAATTCCAATGTAAAAACCTAGTTCCAAAGCTTTTTTGGCTTCTTCTAAACTAAAAACTAAACAATGAAAAACTCCTCTAACTTGATTGCGATAAGGTAGTAAAAGTTGATAAATTTCTTCAAAAGATTTGCGTGCATGAATAATAATAGGTAAGTTATATTGGATAGCAATTTTAACTTGGGCTTGAAAAAACTTTTTTTGGACAGCTAAATTATCTTGTCTGTGATGAAGATCAAGGCCAATTTCTCCTATAGCAACTGTTTGCGGATGATTGAGGTATTTGATGATGCTTTCGGGCGTTTCTTGGGAAAAATCAGAACAAGGATGAATCCCAAAAGCTACCATTACTTCTTTATATTTATTAGCGATTTCATATGCTTTTTGGTTAGTTTTTTCATCCATGCCTATAACAATCATTTTTTTGACTTCATTATTCCAAGCTTTTTGAAAAACATCATCTAATTTATTTTTATATGTTTTAAGATTGAGATGAGCGTGAGTGTCTATTAACATTTTAATGTATTCCTTTTTTTGATTTTAAGGGGTTGGAAAATGGTTATTTTGTTGTTATTTATAAGTTTTAAAAAATGGTAAATATAAAAGATTAAAGAAGTGATTTTAGATTTGTTAATTTCATAGGGTAAATTATTTTGCAAGGTTAAAAGTAATAATAATTTATAATTAGATACATAAGAAAGCAAAACAAAAATTTATTTAATAAATGTTGGGCTTTTAATCTTTATTTTTCTTATTCTTTTTTGGTTTTCATAATAAAAAATACTAATAGCAAATAAATTATGTTTTTTGATAGTTTTGATAAAATCTTTTTCAAAATAAGCAAAACCTAACCATTTAAAAAATTTAACATATAAAAACCATAAAACACTATATGAATATAAAGTAAAATAGATATAAAAACAAATAAAATAAGTTAAAGAAATATAAAATAAAAATTTTGCCAATGTTTCTTTTTTTAATTCCACACTAAAAAATAGTGCTAAAATCATTAGTATAACAACTAAAACAAAAGAGCAACAAACTATTTTAGTTTTTTTCTCTTTAGAATTAAAACCTATATTGCCATCATACATGCATGCTTTAAAATCTGGCCTAATAGATTCACCAAAATCAATATTTTGAAGTGTTTCCCCCTTGTTAGGGTCTTTATTAAACAAATTCTTTACCTTGGGATCATTTAAATCCAATATAAAAAGGAATGCCAGAAAGAGTCAAAAATGGCAACAAATAAATAAAAGGTAAACTTAATGCCCAATATTTATTTGTGATTGTAAATATTTTGGCTTTTTCGAGAAAAGCTATGGTAAAATCTGCAAAATTAAGAAAAAAAATAAAACTTTTCTAATGGTATATTTAGTAATCATTTATCATCTCCTTTTATTCAAAAATATTTGAGGATTTAATATTTAATGTTGTGCTTTATCTTTATTTTAGTTTTGTTGTTTTATTTCGCTTCGTTTTCTTTTTCTTTTTTTGAGTTTTCATAATTGCATCACCCATTTAAGGAAAAAGAACCTATTAAAGGTTCTTTTTTTGTTAAAAGATCAAATAATAATTATGCATGAATTGGTTTGTCAACGGCTCCTAAAAGAGCTTCAAAAGTAAGTTCTGATAAGGTAGGATGAGGATGAATTGCTTGAGATAGTTCATAAGCAGTTCCTTCAAGTTCCATTCCTACAGCCATTTCACTAATTAATTCAGTAGCATTGTAAGCATAAATATGCATTCCTAAAATTTCTAAATGTTTTTTGCAAACAATTAATTTAGCAAAACCTTCTTTTTCGCCATCAGCTAAAGATTTGCCAACAGCTCCCAGAGATATTTTAGAAACTTTATAATCCATTTGTTTTTCTTTGGCTTGTTGTTCGGTCATGCCAATAGAAGCAATTTCAGGAAAACCATAAATACAAGCAGGAACACGGTCATAATTAATGGAATGTGCTTTTTGTTCTAAAGCGTGAGTCACAGCTACAATACCTTCATGACTTGCCACGTGAGCTAACATGTGTTTGCCGTTTACATCACCAATAGCATATACTCCAGGAATTGAAGTTTGACAAAAATTATCAGTTTGGACGCTATTGCGGTTGAGGGCTAAATTTAATTTTTCTAAGCCTGCAAGATTGGCTTTGGTGCCTACAGCCATTAAAATAACATCCGAAGTAATTGTTTTGGCATTGCCTTTTTGAGTGTAGGTAGTTTGATTGTCATTAATTTTAGTTACTTCTACTTGAGTCAAAATTTGGATGCCGTCTGCTTGAAGTTTTTTAGTGTATGCAACAACAACGTCCCTATCCATACCATTTAGAATAGTGTCTTGTCTTTCTAAAATACTCACTTCGCTACCAAAAGAATTAAAAATAGTTGCAAATTCTACTCCAATAACACCGCCTCCTACAACAGTAACTTTGGAAGGATAGCTTTCTAGTTGTAGTAATTCTTTACTAGTTTTAAGAATGCCTTTTTGATAAGCTTCTTGGGCACCTGGAATAGGAGGAACAAAAGCGGTACTGCCTGTTGCAATAATTAATTTTTGGGTGTGCAATAAGTTAGTGTCTACTTGGACTTCGCAAGGAGAAAGAACACTTGCAAAACCATGGTAAAAATCAATTTTATTTTTTTTCAGGAGAAAAGATATACCTGTAGTAAGTTGAGCAACAATTTTATTTTTGCGTGATAAAATGGAGGACCAATCAAAAGAAACGCCGTTTTGAACTTTAATTCCAAAATCATCACAACGTTTGATATCTTTATACATTTTGGCACTTTTTAAATAAGCTTTGGTAGGAATACAGCCATAATTAAGACAAACACCACCTAATTTATGTTTTTCTACTAAAGCAACTTTAGCACCCATTTGAGCAGCTTTAATGGCAGCAACGTATCCACCAGGACCTCCACCAACCACTAAAACATCATAATTTTTCATAATTTGCCCTTGGTCTTTCTGTTAGGATAAAAGCAATAAAGTAGGAGTATTTAGCAATTCTTTAACGCGTTTTAAAAATCTACCGCCAACAGCACCATCAATAATACGGTGGTCAATTGCTAAGGAAAGAGGAAGCATGTCTGCAATTACAATTTGACTGTTTTCAACTACAGGTTTTTTGGTGATTTTTCCTACTCCTAAAATAGCTAATTCAGGGTAATTGATAACTGGAGTGCCGTAAGTAATATCGATAGAACCAAAATTAGTGATAGTAAAAGTTCCGTTTTGAAGCTGATTTAATTCTACTTTTCTTTCGGTAGTGGCTTTGGCTACTTGTTGTAATTGTTGTGCCATTTCTAAAAGAGTTAATTTGTTAGCATCTTTGATGTTAGGAACGATTAGACCGTCTTTGGTATCAACTGCTACTCCTAAATTAATGAATTTTTTGTAAGTAACTTCTTCTTTAACGTCATCATAACTAGCGTTAAATACTGGGAATTCTTGTAAGGCAATCGCTACTGCTTTCATGATAAAAGCCATAAAAGTTAATTTTATTCCTTGGGATTGTGATTGATCTTTGGCTTGTTTGCGTAGTGTTACTAAAGCAGTAATGTTTACTTCGTCCATTAGAGTAGTTTCTGGGATTTTTCCTTTGGAAAGAACCATTTTTTGGGCGATGGCTTTTCTGAGGCGAGAAATTTTTACTACTTCTGTTTCTTGGCTAGATGTGGCAAAAGTTGGGGTGGGGGTTGGTTGTTCTTGGACAAAAGGGGTTTTTGGTTGTGGTTGAGTTTGTAAAGGGTTAGTTGCTTTTTGTACATCTACTTTTAAGATTTTTCCATTTACACCTGTTCCTTTAATGGTTGAAAGGTCAAGTCCTAGTTCTTTGGCTAGACTTTTTACTAATGGAGTAGCAAGTACTTTTTGAGGTGGTAAAGAGGTTTGTGCGGATGTTTGTGCTTGTTGGGTGTCGTTTTTTTCTGTAGCAGCAGTTTCATTAGGGTTTTGAGAAGAAAACTTTTTAACATCTGCATCAGTGTCACCTGATTCTTGGATTAAAACGATAGTGTCTCCTACGCAAATAACTTCACCTTCATTAAGGTCTCTTTTTAAGATTTTTCCTGCTACAGGAGAAGTTAGTTCAACGTCTAATTTGTCAGTTTCAACTTTAACTAAAACATCACCTTCTTTTACTTGGTCGCCCACTTTAAAAAACCATCTTGTAATTGTACCTTCATGAATGCCTTCGCCGACATCAGCAAATTTAAATTCAAACATATTTTTATATCCTTATATCTTTTTGTTATTTTATTCGCAAACCACTTTTTTAATAGCATCAGCTATTTTTTCAGGGCTTAAAAACTGATAATGTTCTGCTTTGGCTAAAGGCATTATGATATCATTTCCAGTAACTCTGGCAGGAGCTGCATCTAGGTATAAGAAAGCTTGTTCGTTAACTAAAGCCATTAATTCTCCTGCAGGTCCATAAGTTTTACATGCTTCATGAACTACTAAAAAGCGTCCAGTTTTTTTAACAGATGTAATTACAGTTTCTCTGTCAATAGGATTAATAGTTCTTAAATCAATTAGTTCTACGGAAACATTAGGATCAAGTTGTTTAAGGGCTAATAGTGTTTCTGGTACCATTGCTCCCCAAGCTACAACTGTAATGTCTGTGCCTTCTTGAACGACTTTGGCTTTACCGATTTGGACTTCGTAATCTGTTTCGGGAACTTCTTGACGGAAACCACGATAAATTCTTTTAGGTTCCATGTAGACTACTGGATCAGGGTCGTTAATAGCAGCCATTAATAAACCTTTAGCGTCGTAAGGATTAGATGGAATAACTACTTTAAGACCAGGAACAGAGCCTAAAATTACTTCTAATGATTCGGAGTGATGTTCTAAGGATTTTACCCCTCCACCAACTGGGACTCTTACTACCATAGGTACTGTGTAATTACCACGACTACGGTTACGCAAACGGGCTGCGTGGGCAAATAGGTCTTCTAGTCCTACAAAAATAAAACCATCAAATTGGATTTCTGCAACTGGTCGCATGCCGTTAATGGCAAGTCCGATAGCACTTCCGATAATAGAAGATTCAGCAATAGGGGCATTAAAAACGCGAGTTTCTCCGTGTTTGTCTTGTAGGCCTTTAGTTACGCGGAAAACGCCGCCTAATTTTCCTACATCTTGTCCAAAAAGAACTAATCGAGGATCTTTTGCTAACTTGCTATCTAAAGTTTGATTAATTGCATCTAGTAATGTCATTGAAGCCATTATTATTTACCTTCCTTTGTGTTGAAAAAAGCTTTGCATTCTTCGTATTGTTCTTCTAATTGAGGAGTCATTTTTTCATAAGTGTATGCAAAAATATCTTTAATATCGATGTTGTTGCCTGTTTGTTCTACTTTTTGGTGTGCTAAAACAACTTCTTCTTGGGCTTCTTTTTCAAATTGTTCTACTTGTTTTTGAGTTAGATAACCTTTATTCATCAAGTATTTTTGAAAACGTACAATTGGGTCTTTTTTGCGCCACTCTAATTCTTCTTCTTTGCTACGGTAAACAGAAGCATTATCATTAGTGGAGTGTGCTTCTAGACGATAAGAAACATTTTCAATTAAAGTAGGTCCTTTTCCTTTGCGCGCTTCGTTAAAGGCTTCTTGGGCTGCTACATAAACAGCTAAAATGTCGTTGCCGTCTACTTGCATGCCAGGAATTCCACAAGCATAACATTTTTGAGCTAAAGTTTTAGCTTTGGATACTTTGTTACGAGGATTAGAAATAGAATACTGGTTATTTTGAATAAATACTACTAATGGTACTCCAAAAACAGCAGCATAGTTAAGACCTGCATTAAACTCTTCGTGTGCGGTTCCTCCGTCTCCAATAGTTGCAATAGTTACTTCTTTTTTATTTTGCATTTTGCTTGCTAAGGCAAGTCCTGCTCCTAAATTAACACTAGAGCCAATAATAATGTTAGCTGGTAAAATACGCAACTTAGGGTCTAGTTGAGAGCCTTTTTCATTGCCATACCAGTAAAGATAAAATTGTTCTAAAGAAACTCCACGGTAAAGAAAAATTCCTGCATCACGATAATAAGGTGATACCCAATCTTGGGGTTCTAAGGCAGCAGCGACACCTACTTGAGATGCTTCTTGCCCTGAGTTAAGTAAATAGTTTCCCATACGTCCCTGGCGTTGATATTTTAAGGCTGCTAAATCAGCTTGTCTACCTAAAACCATTGTTTTATACATTTTTAATAAAACATCTTTAGATAATTTTGGTTCTAATTCAGGTTGAACAAGGTTGCCATTTTCGTCAAGTATTTGGAATTGTTTACCTTTTAGGGGGTCGTACACATTCGTTAACATTGTAATACTCCTTATTTTATTTATATTAGTTTGTTTTTGATTAAATGTATTATATCTTTATTGTGTTACTAAATATAATTAATTTAGTGTTATTTGATAATATACATCTACACTTAAATTGTACTTGAAATTAAGACAAATGATGAAACAAAATAATGAAAATTGCAAGTTTAAGAGATAAAAAAAATACCATATATTATAATATATGGTATTTCAATTAATATTTATTTATTGTTGATGATGTCAACTGGTTTTTTGTTAGACCATTTATAAATAATGAAAGATATAAATAGTAGAGTCATGAAAAAGACATAACTAAATGATAATAAATTAAATAAAAGGACTCTTACAAAAGGATTGAAAGCTAAATATGGTGATGTAAACCATAATAAATTTTTTTGCTTTTCCGAATCTACTAAAGAATTAAAGAAAAACATAATGTCATTTTTACTTGCAAAATTGGGCAACGGTTTCATATCGAAAGATGAAAATAATATAGATGCATCTTTAAACCAAAATAAAATACTTAATAATAATACAAAAGTTAAAACCATTTGGAATAAAGCAAAAAAGAATGCTTCCACTAAAAAGATTTTACCAACATTAACACCATTAGAACCTAAAGCTCTTAGAATACCCATTTTTTTATTTTGAAGTTTGGCACTCATAGAAAAATAAATCATAATCATAGCACCTGGAACAAAAAAAATCCAAACCCAGAACATAGGGCTACTTATAATTTGAATAATTTCAACAGCTATTTTAACAGCCGTTTCCATAAGATCAACAAAAGAATATAATTCAATATTTGTATATCTTTTATATCCTCCAAATAATGCATACATTTGATATATTTTATCACAGATTCCGAACCATTTATAACTCAAAAATGTAAAAGCAAAAAACATAAAAATAAAAGTTGCAATAGTAGTTATTAAAACATTCAATGCCAAGAAAAACTTTTTATTTTTAAAACTCTTTAAAGCAGCCTTAACAACAAAATAAAAAGGCCAACAACTAGGAAAAGATACAAAATCAGTATCTTGTTGTAATACTTTAGTATAATCAGTTTTATCAAAGTTTTCTAAAGCAGGATTTTTAGTTAAGTTAGTTAAGTTTGCAATCATTTCAGATGTAAGAAATTGACCTTCTTTAAATACTTGTTTTTTTTTAGTAGTGTCTTTTTTTCTTGTCATATCTGATATGACTTTACCATCTTTACATTCTAAAATACGATCAGCATATTTATAAGCACTTTCACTATCATGAGATACAATAACTACTAATTTTTCTTTACTTAAATTTTGAAGTAAATCAAAAACTTGGGTTCCTGTTTCTGAATCTAGATTTCCTGTAGGCTCATCAGCAAAGACCATTTTAGGATTTTTAATTAAAGCACGAACAATAGCAACACGTTGTTTTTGTCCTCCTGAAAGTTCATTAACTCTTCTATTTAGGAACGAAGCATCCAATCCTACTTGATTCATTAAATCATTAATTAAGGCAATATCTGGTTTTTTATTTTGTAATTGTAATGCTAAGACAATATTTTCAAATACATTCATATCTTCTATTAAGTTGAATTCTTGGAAAATAAAACCAATCATTCCATTACGATAATTATCTAAATATTTTTGATTAAAAGTTGTAATAGGAACTTTGCATACTTCAACTACGCCGCCGTTTGCAACATCAATGCCTGTTAAAACATTTAATAAAGTAGATTTACCAGAACCTGATTTACCTAAGATAAAAACCATACCTTTATCAGGTAATTTTAAAGAAACGTCTTGTAAGGCCATCGTCATATTACCGCGTTTAGTAACGTAATTTTTGCTTAAATGGTTGACATTAAACATTTTTAAAGACTCCTTTAGTTGTTTAGTTGTTTTTTTGTTTTATTGATTAAAAAAATTTATAATTATACAAATGTAAAAAGGCAAAAAGATAAAAAGGGTAAAAAAACTAATTTAACTACCCTATTATTTTACCACAATTATTATATTTGCATATACACTTAAAAAGCAATATTTTTTTTATCTATTTTTATCTAATTTCAATATGAAAGTGTTTAATCAAATTAGAAGTAATTTTTTCCATACAATGTTCTACATCTTGTTTTTCTAAGTTTTTATCTAAATTATTGAAAAAAAGTCTAAGGGCAAGAGAATGTTTTTCTTTGGTTGTAGTTATTTGATAAACATCAAATAATTCACATTTGATTAAATCAAAAGGGGTAGTTTGTTTAATGGTTTGTTCGATTTGATAAAAGGAATATTTGGTATCTACTAAAAAGGCTAAATCACGAATAACAGTAGAAAATTTAGGAATTGGTTGGAAGGTAAACGTTTTGGTAGTGTTAAGAATTTCATCCGTTAAAAAAAGTTCACAAAGAAAACTTTCTTTTAAGTGGTATTTGGTATTAAGTTGAGGATTTGTTTTTCCGATAACTCCTATTATTTGATTGTTAAATAACAAATTGGCTTGCATTCCTGGATGAAAATTACTATGTTGTTGTGTTTTTTGATAAGTAAGGGTAATGCCTAGAAAAGCACTAATTTTTTCAAGGATGCCTTTGGTAACAAAAAAAGAACTTGAAACATCTTGTTTGTGCCACAAGGAATTTAAGAAATGACCACTCAAAGCAAAAGCAAGACTTAATGTTTCTTGGTTGGGAAAATAAGTTTTTCCAATTTCAAAAAAAGCAGTATCAAAAGTTTGTCGTTTGTGCTGATAGCTTAAAACTTCTACTAAACTACTTAGCAAACTTTGTCTTAAAATCATTTTGTCTTGTGACAAAGGATTCATTATTTTGATAAAGGGTTTTTGAGGAGTAAAAGCTTCAAACATCTCAGAGCTAATTAAACTGTAAGTAATAGTTTCATAAAATCCTAAATTAACTAAGAGTTTGCGCAATTCTCTAATATTTTTTTGTTTTAAGGTTAATTTTCCTTGAGTAGGGATTTGAATTGTTTGGGGAGGTAATTTATGGCAACCATAAAGTCTAGTTAAATCAGAAATGACATCTTCTTTAATTTTGACATCATAACGACGTAAAGGAGCTTGGAGGTTTAATTGTTCGTTTTTGTTCTGTGGTACTAAATGTTTGGATGTATGTATCTGATAATCTAGGTTTAATAACCAATTTTTGATTTGAGTAGGGCACAAAGAAACGCCAATTTTTCTTGTAACAAAATCAAGATTCAAAGAAATAGTAGGATTGGTACGGTTTTTTTGTTTTGTAATTATAGGTTTGTAAGTAATTTTGGCATCTGCTAAAGTGACTAAAAGTTGGCATGCTTTTTGAAAAGCTAAAGGAATAAGACTTTGGTCAATACCTCTTTCAAAACGTAGGGAACTTTCAGTTTTGGTTTTGAGTTTTTGACAAGTTTGGGCAATAGTTTGGGGCGAAAAATAAGCAGCTTCAAGAATAATTTTAGTAGTTGTAGGTTTAATGCTACTTTCTAAAAGTCCTACAATACCAGCTAGAGCAATGGCTTTTTTGCCATCTGTAATAACTAAATCATTTTCATCTAAAACAAAATCATTTTGGTTAAGAGTTGTAATATTTTCTTGTGGTAAGGCTTTTCTAACTTTGATTTGTTTGATGTTTTCAGAATCAAAAGCGTGTAGGGGAATACCGTATTCGATTAAAATTAAATTAGTGATGTCAACAACATTGTTGATTGGGTTGATGCCTGATTGTAAGAGGGCGTTTCGCAACCATAAAGGAGAAGGTTTGATTTTGATGTTTTCCAGGATACAAGCGTTGTATTCATAACAACTGTCGTTTTCAATTTGGACTTTTAAAGGAGATTGAGGCAAGTTTGCAAAAAAATCGGGGTTTAATTGGGGGAGTGTTTTTGGGGTTGTTTGGTCTTCGCTGTTTTTTGTTTTGTAGTTGGTTGCTTTTGTTTCTTGATTGTTATTGTAACTTTGAGAAGACAAAACTGCTTTGAGATCTTTGGCAAAACCTAGGTGAGATAAAAGGTCACCACGATTGGGTGTAAGCCCTAATTCTAAGATAAAACAATCAAGTCCTAAAGGAATTAAAGCATCACTTCCCAAAGCAATTTGGTCGTTGGGGTCATCAAAAAGATAAATTCCTTCTTGTTCTTGGGGAGTTAAAAATTTGGTACTAATTCCCAATTCTTCCAAAGCACAAAGCATTCCTTCTGAAAAAACTCCATAAATTTTTTTGTTTTTAAGGGTGGCGTTGATGCCTTCCAAAAAAGAACCTTCTGAAGCTACAATAACTTTTTTGCCATTTTGTAAATTAGAAGCTCCACAAACAATTTTGACTACTTTTTTGCCAGTGTTAACTTCTACTAAATTTAATTTTTGGGAACCTTGAATTTTTTGAAAGTTAAGAATTTGCCCCACCACTAAATTAGTGTTTTTGGATAGGGGGAAAAAATTTTGCACTTCGGTAATATAATTGTTAGTTAAGGCAGAAATATTTTGGGAAAGGGGTTGCGAAAAATGGTTTTTTAAAATATTTTCAATAATTTTCATTGTTGGCGGTGTTCCTTGCAAATTGTTTTAAAAAGCGAATATCATTAGTATAAAAATGTCTAATATTGTCAATTTGATATTTAATCATAGCAATTCTTTCAATACCTATTCCAAAGGCAAAACCTTGATATTTTTCAGGGTCATAATTAGCGTTTTTAAGAACTTGGGGATGCACTAAACCAGCTCCTAAAATTTCTAAATATTCTTTGGTGCCATCTTTTTTGGTAATTACTAAATCAACTTCAATGCTAGGTTCGGTAAAGGGAAAATAAGACGGTCTTAAATGAATTTCTTGGGAAGTGCCAAATAATTCTTTGGTAATGAGTAAAAGAGTTTCTTTGAGATGGGAAAAATTAATGTTTTTGTCAATGACAAGTCCTTCGAGTTGCATAAATTGATGGCTATGAGTGGCGTCATCATCGTCTTTGCGGTAAACTTTTCCAGGAGAAATAATTTTGAGGGGTCCTCCTTGGCGAGCTTTCATTTCTTTGACTTGGACGTTGGAAGTGTGGGTGCGCAAAAGTTTTTGGGGATCAATATAAAAAGAGTCTTGCATTGCTCTTGCGGGGTGGCCTTTGCCCATGTTGAGCATTTCAAAATTATAAAAATCAGTTTCAATTTCGTTGCCTTCTTTAATTTCATAACCTAAAGATAAAAATAAATCTTCAATTTGTTCAATGATTTGATTAAGGGGGTGGGTGCTTCCTTGGAAAAATTTCAATCCTGGTAAAGTAGGATCAATTTCTTCTTGGAGCAATTTGGCGTTTAGTTGGTTTCTTTGTAAAATTTCTTTTTCTTTTTGTAAAGTGAAAATAATTTCTTGTTTTAAAACGTTAATTAATTTGCCTGCAACTGCTTTTTGGGCATGAGGAAGGCTTTTTAGCTCTTGGGTAAGTTCAAACAAGATGCCCTTTTTGCCTAAAAATTCTTTGTCTAAGGTCATTAATTGGTCTAAATCATGTTTGTTTTTTTGTAAACTGGTGTGAAATTGTGCGGTTAGATTTTTGATTTTGGTTTGCATAAAAATGATAACACTTTCTTTATTTTGGAAATGAAAAATATTGGGGTTGGGGTTAAAATTAAAAACTACATTTGAATTATCGAAATAATGTTTCCTTTAGTAAGTAACGATAGCCACATTCCTAAGGTAGCTCCTAATAAAACTCCTAAAGAAACGCCAAAAGATCCTTTTTTTAATCCTAAAATAGTACCTCCTAAAAACATTCCTGCTACCATTGCTGTTAAATGTAGTTGGGTGGTTTTTTGGTAAATATCTGTTTGAGTAGGTTTACTTAAATAAATTGCTAATACAACAATGACAATAGAGTTAAAAATAATGTAATTGCTTAATAGTTTGCTACTTAAAAAAGGTTTTTTGGGTGTGTTGGTTTGGGGCAAATTGTTTTTTTTAATTAAGGCTTTTCTTGGTTTTTGGTTCATATAAATATCCTTTCTGGGATAAAGTTGTAAAAATTTGGAGTTGCAAAATGGGTGTTAGAAATGTTTGCAAAAAATATAATTTGTGATTTGTGATTTTGGATTAGTTTTTTTATTTTATTATTTGTTTTTTATTATTTGTTTTTTATTATTTGTTTTTTATTATTTGGTTCGCACAAAACAATTAAAAGCAAAAAATAAAGTTAAGTTAAACTGGGGATTGTTGAATAAAATTTATTTGTCCTTATAAGCTTCATTATGCACCCCTAATGCAGCGCGTCTTGAAGGGTCGTTTATTTGTTTAAAAGCTTTGTCCCATTCGATAGCTTTTGCAGTACAGCAAGCAATTGAAGGACCGCCAGGAACAAGACTTATTGCACTTGGCAAAGGAAATAAGGTTTCAAAAATTTCGCGATACATGTAGCCTTCTTTATTTGTAGGAGTATTGTAAGGGAAACGAACATAAGCATTTTTTAATTGTGTATCTGTGATTTTGGTTTGGGCAAGTTTTTTTAAAGCATCAATCCAACTGTAGCCTACTCCATCAGAAAATTGTTCTTTTTGGGGCCATACAATCTTTTTGGGTAAATAAGATTCAAATGTTTGTCGTAGAATATGTTTTTCTATTTTGCCATTTGTGCCACACATTTTATCTTTGGGATTAAGTCTCATAGCAACATCTAAAAGTTTTTATCTAAGAAAGGCACTCGCGCCTCTACTCCCCAAGCACTCATTGCTTTGTTGGCTCTTGCACAATCATATAAATGTAATGAAGCTAATTTACGGACTGTTTCTTTGTGGAATTCTTGAGCATTAGGGGTTTTATGAAAATATAGATAACCTCCAAAAATCTCATCAGCACCTTCACCAGAAAGAACCATTTTGATGCCCATAGCTTTAATTTTGCGATCCATTAAATACATAGGAATTGATGCGCGAATAGTTGTAATATCATACGTTTCAATGTGATAAATAACATTTTTTAAAACATCTATGCCTTCTTGAATAGTAAAATTAATTTCATGATGGACTGTTCCTAAATGATTGGCTACTTCTTTGGCAGCTTTAAGATCAGGAGCGCCTTTAAGACCTACAGCAAAAGAATGAAGTGAAGGAAACCAAACCTCTTTTTTACTTGATTCTTCTATGCGGTGTTTGGCAAATTTTTTAGTGATTCCAGAAATAATAGAAGAATCAAGACCACCAGATAAAAGTACGCCATAAGGAACATCAGACATTAAATCTTTTTTTCCTGATGCTTCAAGAAAATTGCGTAATTGGGTTGTGTTGGTTTGGTTGTTGTAAACATTTTGATAATCCATCCAATTGCGTTTATAATATTTCACCATTTTGCCAGATTCACTAGATAAATAATTTCCTGGAGGAAAATTAGAAAGGGTTTGGCAAATGGGAATTAAGGCTTTCATTTCAGAAGCTATATAAAAATTTTGGTTAAGGTCATATCCCATATAAAGTGGAATTATTCCCATATGATCGCGTACTATAAGATATGTGTTTTTTGTAAGATCATATAAAATAAATGCAAACACTCCTTGTAATTCATCTAAAAAATTAACACCTTTTTCTTGATATAGTGCTAGAATAACTTCACAATCTGATTCTGTTTGAAATTCTTATTTATCTTTGTATTGTTGGCGTAATTCTAGGTGGTTATAAATTTCTCCATTTACTGCAAGTACTAAGGTTTTGGTTTTATTATAAAGTGGTTGAGCTCCAGCATTAACATCTACAATTGATAGTTTTTCGTGTTCTAAAATGGCTTTTTGAGAGGCAAAAATTCCTGACCAATCAGGGTCCTCGATGACGCATCAAACTGGAAAGTTTAAGAGCTTGGTCACGCAACATTTGTGGATCGGTTTTAATATTTAGTATTCCAAAAATTAAACACATTTTATTCTCCTTTTAAACGCATTGAAAACACATTTTATTTTTTCTTCGATAAACAACTTCATAACAAATTATAATCTTTAAAAAAATCAGATAAAGCGTTTTTTTCAATGTGAGGAACAGTTAAATTGGCAACTTTGTGAAGAGTTTCATAATGAGTATTTGCCATGACGATTCCTATATCTGAAAATTGAAGCATTTCAAAATCGCTGCAACCATCTCCCATGCAAATTAATTGGCAGTCTTTTGGTCTTTCATAATTGCTTGGATAACATAAGCTTTATTAACTTGTTTGGCACTTAAACTTACAACACCATTTTTCCAATAATAAGCGTGGAGTTGTTCAAAATCTTTTAAAAAATCAACAACAAGGGAGGTATTTGGATGAAATAAATTAATTTTGTAAATAGGTTTTTCTAAATGAAGATTACTTTTGATGGGATTTTTTTGCAACATTACATTATCAAACAAACTTTTAGAATCAGGTTCTGTTGTTTGGGTTATGCCCTTTTCTTCTAAACTGACATTGAGAACTATGATTCCTTTTTTTTGGGCTTGGCAATTTAGTTTAATTACAAGTTCTTGGGGGATGCAAGTTTGTTGGACGATATTTTTGGCTTTCCAAGTAATAGCTCCATTTAGAACAACAAAATACTTAAATAAAGAAGTAAGTTCTTTTAAAACGCTTAAACCTTTGTAGCTTCTTCCTGTAGCAATTCCTAAAATATTATTGGGGTTTTGCACTAGGGTTTGTAAAAGTTTTGTGGTTTGTGAAGGAATTTCTTTGGTTTTGCCGTTGTATAAAGTTTGGTCAATATCAAAAAAGAATAGTTTTTTCATATTTGTTTCTTTATTCCTTGATATATTATAATCAAAAGATAACTAATTAATACAAAAATGATGAAAAAAATAAATGACATAAAATATTATACAAATCAAATATTTTTATTTTGTCATAAATAAACTTTTAAACTTTGATATAAATAAAAGCATTCCCAAAAATCACTTTTTTGATAATAAATTTTTTGGACTGATATGCATTTGTTTTTTTTGATATTCAAAAGGATTGTCAAAAAAGATTTTAGCTAAACGATGAAAAATAATTTCTGCTCCCTTTTTGCCAACTTCAGGATGTAAAGGTTTTTTGGAATAATCACAAATTTTTAAATGCAAAAGAAAATGTTCTAATAAATTACAATACAACAAATTAATGCCTTTTTGGCATTCAAAAGGATGGTGTTTGGCGTATTTGGGAATTTGATAATCCTCTTGCTTGATATTCTTTTATGTGGTGTATTTCTAAGCCTTCATCTGTTTTTTTGATATTTGGGTTAGTTTGAGTAAAACTTGCATCCATAAAATAAGAGCCACTTACTAAACCATATTTTTGTTTTAAAAAAGTTACTGATTGATCGTATGTTAAAAGCATCATAATTTCAATATCAGTTATTTTTTGGTCTTGTTGTAATTTATCAAAAATGGTGTGAATGTCTTGTAAATGTTTTAATATATTGTTGCATTTACGATTGGAGTTCCAAAGAAATTTCATCAAAAAGAAATTATTTATTTTTTTTAATTCACAATAAATGGCATGATAAAAATAAAATGTTTGCATCCATAAACTGATTTTTTCTGATAAAAAGACAATATTTTTTTGATGTTGACTTTTTGTTTAAAATGTATTGCGCAAAAAATGATTACTAATATTGTTACAATTAATAATTTATTCATTTTTATCCTCTTTTATTTATTTTTATTGATTGTGTAATTGTTTAAAAAACAGATTTAATTAAATTAAAAAACAAAAAAATGAAAAGCAAAGTAAAGCAAAAAATATGAAAAAGGCAAAAGGAGAAAAATATAGAAATATAATAATTTTAAATAATTTAATAATGTGTTTGTATTTACAATAATTTTGAATAATAAAATAATATTTAAGATTTATTTTTTTGATTAATTAATAAATTATGAAGTCCAAAACCTAATGTTTTTTTTTGTTTAATGACAAGTTCTTTTAAAGGTAATTCGGGGTGTATTTTAGGTTCGTAATCAGAATATGGATAATATTTAACTTCTTTTAAATCTTTGTTTTGTTCTAAAGTATTGCGGTTTAGCCCCATTTTATCAAGGGCGCCTGCAAAAATTAAATTAGTTAATAAAGGTTCGGTGAGGAAAGGAAACAATTGTTGTTTAAAGGTTTTAAAAGAATAATAAAGGGGCATTTGGGTAGTTTTAGTTAATTTTTGGTGTTCTTTAATTAATTTTTTTTGTTCTTTCATTAATTCTTGGCAAAAAGCAACATTTATTCCTTTAATAATAGTTAGAGGCAAAAATAATTTATTGTCTTTGAAATAATATTTATCTTGGCTACTAAATATATGGGGTGGTTCTATAATGATACCTTTTTGGATAACTTCTTTGAGCAAAATTTCTGTCTGGGTTGCATCTCCAATAGCATCATTTAATAAAGTAATTACAAAAGCAATAAAATGATTAGCTTTCAAATAAGCCATACGATAACTAATTAAAGAATAAGCGACACTGTGACTTTTGTTAAAACCGTAATTGGCAAATTTTAAAATATAATCATAAAGTTTGTTAGCTATTGTAAGGTTGCGTCCTTGTTCTTTGCTTTGGACAATGAAGTTGTTTTTTTCTTGCAATAATAAATCTTTTTCCTTTTTACTAATAGCTCTTATAAAAAGGTCTGCTTGGGCAAGACTGTATTTGGCAAAGACAGCTACAATTTGCATAATTTGTTCTTGATAAAGAATAATGCCATAAGTGGGTTGGAGGATAAAATCAATTAAGGGGCTAAAAAAAGTGGTAGTTTTTTGATGGCGGTTTTTTAAAAAAATATTAAAAGAATCAATGGGCCCTGGTCTATTTAAGGCAAGTAAGGCAATTAGGTCTTCGAACTTTTGGGGCATCATTTTTTGTAAAAAGTTTTGGGCGTTATAAGATTCTAATTGAAAAATCCCTATTGTTTTTCCTTGTTGCAACAACTCGAAAGTTTTTGTGTCGTTTAAAGGGATTTTAAAAAGACCAAAATGGGGATTAGTTTTTTGAATGGCTAAAACCATTTTATTCATCAAAGTAAGACTTCTTAATCCTAAAAAATCTATTTTGAGAAGTCCGATTGATTCAAGGAAAGAAGTTTCCCATTGGGTTTGTTGTAAGTTATTATGAGTGCCTTTTTGTAAGGGAATAATTTGATCAAGGGGCATTTGGCTTAAAATAATTCCTGCTGGATGGGTTCCTGTAAACCGTGGTATTCCTTCGATATAAGATGCCATTGTAAGTAAGTTTTTCATTTGCAAATCCAAAGTTTCTTTTTGATAAGTGCTTTTTTTATCCAAATATGCCAAATCCAAATATGCCAAAACGCGTTTAGTTTGGAATTCCTTTACTGTGGGCATAAATTTAACTAATTCATTGATAATGGCTTTTTGGCTTACAAATCTACCAAAAGTAATAATACTTGCTACGTGTTTGGTGCCGTACTTTTGACAAACATATTGAATAATTAAATCTCTTGTATTGTCTGGAAAATCAAGGTCAATATCTGGCATAGTTTTTCTTTGAGGATTTAAAAAACGCTCAAAAATAAGGTCATATTGTAAAGGGTCAATCTCTGTAATTTGTAAACAAAAACACACCAAAGAACCCGAAGAAGAGCCTCTACCAGGACCTACTAAAATACCTTGTTTTTTGGCGTATCTTACAACATCACCTACAATTAAAAAATAATTGTCATATTCCATATCAGCTATAATTTGTAATTCTTGATCTAGCCTTTGTTGGTATTTGGTATATTTAGGGTTTTTAAAATCGATGTATTGGCGCAAACCTTCATAAGAAATTTGTTTTAAGTACTCTTTGGCAGTTATTTTTTGGGGTTGTAAAAAATCAACAAAGGAAGGCAACAACATTTTTTGTGGTAAATAATTTTGATATTTAATAGAAAAGATTAATTTTTTTAAATAAGCAAACATTGCTTTATGTGTTTGGGCGTTGTAGGCGCTATCAAAATTATCTTTGGTTAAAAAAGATAAATCAGTTTGGTCGTCGTTTTTTTTATTTTCCATTTTTGCAAGTATTTGATAGGTTGGTTGGGCTTGAAAAGTATCATAGCAAGTTTTGTTAATTGGTACATAAGGAATTTGGAAGTGGTTTGCAAAATCAATGATGTTTTCAGAAAGCAATTCCAAAAAGGAGTTTTGATAAGAAATACCTAATACAAGTTCGTCAAATATTTTTTGTAATTGAGTAGCTATTTGAAAAAATTTATCTTTTTGGTCGCGAAAAAACATATCATCAAAAAAGGGATTTTCTCCAGGAATCAAAGCAAACAAATCTTTACCTAAATGAGCAATTTGATTTAAGGTAATTTGGGGTGTTTCTTCATTTTTAATAATAGTTGAAATTCGAATTAAATTTTTGATTCCTTGGTCGTTTTTGGCATAAATTAAAAGTGTTGCTAGTTGATTGTTGTGCAAAAAATTTATTTTTAGTCCTAAAATAGGTTTGATTTGATAGTTATGGCATAATTTTAAAAAAGTTGGCATGCCATATAAATTATCATCGCTCAAAGCAACAAAATCATAATCATTTTCTTTGGCTTTTTGTACCAAAGTTTCTAAAGAATTAAGACTTTGTAATAAGCTATAAAAACTTTGCAAATAAAAAACGCCTCTCATAATTGCACTTCCTTGCTGGCTGAAAAATAAAAGTATTGTTGTTTTGGATGTTTGTTTGTTTGGATGTTTGTTTGGATTTTCTAATTTTATTTATTTTTTGTGATTTGCAAAAACTTTATTCATCTTCCCAATCTGTTTGGAACTCTTTTTCCCAATTTTCTTCTAATTCGTCTTCCCAATTTTGGCTTTGCCAATTTTGCAAATTTGGCGAACCATCCCAGTTTTTCTGTCTAGTTCTTGATGAAGACGAATTTATTATTGCATCTCTTTGTTTTGGTTCTGCTTGCGAACCATCTTTTAACCAAAAAAAGGTATAAATTTTTAATACCTAATCGAGAATTTTAAATCTTCGATTCTATGAGTGTTATTGCCATAGCCGTATTTGGATAAATCAATGTCTTTTTGATAGACATATATTAATTTCTTTGGGGCATTTTTGAGGCAAAAAGGCTTTTTTGAATTTTGCAAAGAACACAAATAATAACAAAAAGAAGGGTAGTTAATGCAAAAAGGAAAAGAATCGGGGAATTTTTCTTTGATATAATTTTGGACTTGTTCGGCTGAATCTAGATAAATATCGTGAACTTTGGGTTTTGGGAATGTTGCATTATGATTTGAGTTTGGTATTTTGGCAAAAGTAAAGTTAGTTAAAAAATAAACTCCACAAATTAAAATTAAGGAAAAAAATGTAAAAATTGCTCCTAAAATAATTATAATTATCTTTTGTTTAATTTTTTTGCTCCCTTCGGTTGTTTTTGCAACACAAAATATTTAATTATCATTAACCCATTTTATATAAAATATTTTTTACCCTTTTTTATTTTCGGATTTTTGGGCTTTGGTGATTTGGAGATTTTTGCTTTTGGGAATAATTTATTTTTGGCTTGTTGGTTTTTGCTTGCTTTATTCGTTATCGTTATTCGTTAGGACTTTATTTGCTGTTTTGTTTTGACTAAATTTATTTTGATTTTTACAATGTGGAAATAAAATAACATCACGAATATTTGCAGTATCGGTTAAAAGCATAACCAAACGATCGAGTCCCATTCCAAGACCACCAGTTGGAGGCATGCCATAATTAAGGGCGTTTAGGAAATCATAGTCCATGTCATTGGCTTCGTCGTTGCCTAATTGTTTTTGTTGTAATTGATTTAAAAAACGTTTTTCTTGTTCGATAGGGTCGTTAAGTTCGCTAAAAGCATTAGCAAATTCCTTACCTACAATAAAAAGTTCAAAACGGTCAGTAAAGCGAGGATCAGCTTCGTTTTGTTTTGCCAAATGACTTATTTCCAGTGGATGTCCGTAGACAAAAGTAGGCTGAATGAGAGTGTTTTCTACGTATTTTCCAAAAAAAGCCTCAATGATATGTCCTTGACTAAAATGGGGCATAACTTCAATTTGGTGTTTTTTTGCCAAAGAAAGGCATTGTTCCAAGGTAAAATTATCTGTAAAATCAATTCCTGTTTTTTCCTTGATTGATGCAACCATACTTACTTTTGCAAAATGGGAAAAATCAATTTCTTGGTTTTGGTAAGTAAATTGCAACTTGCCAAACAATTTTTGGGCCAATTCTTGCAAGCATTGCTTTGTTAAGCCCATAATATCTTGCATATCAGCATAAACCAAGTAAGCCTCAATAGTGCTAAATTCGGGATTATGTGTGGCATCAATTCCTTCATTTCTGAAAAGACGTCCGATTTCATAGACTTTATTCATTCCACCAACAATTAATTTTTTAAGGGGCAATTCGGTAGCAATTCTCAAGTAAAAATCACAATTAAGAGCGTTGTGATGAGTGATAAAAGGTTTGGCAGAAGCGCCTCCCAAAGTTGGTTGTAAAATAGGAGTTTCTACTTCTAAAAAGCCCTGATTATCAAAAAAATTTCTAATGTATTTCATAATCAAACTGCGAGTTAAAAATACTTGTCTTGTTTTTTCGTTTACGATTAGATCAACATAGCGATTTTTTCTCATCTCTTCGCGGTTTTGCAAGCCATGAAATTTGTCAGGTAAAGGTTTTAGGGCTTTGGTAAGATGAATAAATTCCAAGGCTTTAATGGTTAATTCTTGCGTTTTTGTTTTAAATAAAAAACCTTTGATGCCTATGATATCTCCTAAATCACAATTTTGATAAATCTGAAAAGCATCTTTGCCCACTAAATCCAGTTTTATATATGCTTGCATTCGGAAATTAAAATCTTGTAAATGCAAAAAACCTGCTTTGCCTTGTCCTCTTTTTAAAACGATTCTGCCAGCTACACAAACATTGATTTGGGATTGTTCGAGAGCTAGACTATCTGCTTTTTGGTATTGCAAAAGAATTTGTTCGATGGAATGAGAAGGGACAAATTTTTTTCCAAAAGGATCAATGTTTATTTTTTTTAATTCATTCATTTTTTGATGTCTAATAATTTCTTGTTCGCTTAATTTTGTTGCCATTTATATGCTCCTTGCATCATTTAATTTTTTTAAACATTTAACCTTTATTATACCAAAAAAACTTGGGTTTTGGTGATGTTTTTGGAGGGGTTGGGGATTTTTTTGTGGGGAAATGCAATTTTTTTTATTTGGTGGTTTGAAAAAGCAAAAAAAGTTAATTAGTTTGGATAAAATAAAAAAAGACACTCATAAAGAATGCCTTTGGGTTTGTAATTGAATTTTACAAAATTAAAATTGCTTTTTGTTTTTTGATTGATGAATTAAAATTTGAAATCAAAATAGTTTTAAAAGAGATGATTTGCAAAAAAGATAATTTTTAAAAGGATGTTTTTAATAAAATAAGTAAATATTAAAAATTATTTATATCGTGGTTTTGGTGGTATTTTATTATTAGCT